>CANFNX010000016.1 GCA_947448495.1 Bacteriovoracaceae bacterium
AACGAACTAAAAAGGAAGTTGAAGAGCTATATCGATTATTATAATTATGATCGTCCCCAGTGGAGCCTAAAAAGAAAAACCCCCGCCGAAGCGAGGGTTGAATTAGGTCTCGTTTATTAACTTGTCCGATTTAAAGGGCTCAGATCATTACGGCCCTTTTTTAATTTTCGAAAGTTTGATCGCGATTGGCAAAACGAGAACTTAAATTTTCTGTATCATCATTATCAAAATTCATTAATTCCGCTACATAATCTGCTTCGTTAAGCGAGTATAGTTTGAATATCTTGAGAAACTCTGGTTTAACATTTGAAATATTAATATTGTTGCTCTTATTTTCTTTCATGATTTTAAGTGTTTCAACGAAATGACATATCCCAGATGAACCAACGAAATCAATAGCACCTAAATCGATCGTAATTTTAGTATTTGGGTTATTATGCGCGATTTGTTGAAGTTCATTTCGTAGTGGGTAACTATGATCGTAGTTTAAATCCCCCTGCATATGAACGATAATATTTCCATTGGCATCTCTAAGAACATTGGCCTTCATACTCATAGGGTCTCCTTGGTGTTTGCCCAGTACAATGATTAATGCTAACACGATTGAGCAAAAGGCCGAATGTGGGAAAAATTATTCTCTTAAATACTCCAATTGGAAACTTAGGCGACTTAACTCCTCGGGTATTAGAAGCTTTACAAAATGGTATCCTTTTTGCCGTTGAAGATACACGGGCCTTCATGGAATTACTTAATCATCTTGGTATCACTGTTAGCGGAAAAAAAATCGTATCTTTTCATGATCAATCAGAGAAAACTCAAATTGATAAACTATTTGAATTTTTATCGTCAGGTGACCTCTACGTTGCTTCTGAAGCAGGAAGCCCCATCGTTTCTGATCCAGGGTATCCATTAATTAGGGCGGCCTATGAAAGAGGGATTGAGGTTGAATCTTATTCCGGGGTTTCATCTCCGATAATGGCCTTAGAATTATCTGGTCTTCCACCAATACCTTTTCACTTTCATGGTTTCTTGCCGAGAGAAAGTGGGAAAAGGGGAAAAATCTTCTTGGGGGCCGGTTATGGGACTCATATTTATTTTGAAGCTCCCACAAGAATTGATGAAACACTCGATGAATTAGCTGATTTATTGCCAGACGTTCAAGTCAGTGTTGTGCGTGAACTTTCAAAAAAATTTCAACAGGTCATGCGCTTTAAGGCAAGGGATTGGAGTACTAAAAAGAGTGAAATGACATTTAAAGGTGAGTTCGTTTTAATGTTTCATCGTGAGGAACAGCAGTCACAAATGTCTGGAGAATTAAGACAGCTTGCCCAAGAAATACTCAGTCAAGGCAATGGGCCCAAAGTTGTTGCAAAGCTCATTGGAGCGATATTGGATCGCCCCACAAAAGAAATTTACACTGAGCTTAACAAACTTAAACGAGATTAATCTATTCCTCTCATATTTGAATTATAGCGCTGGAAATTAAAGTTTGGTTGCTGAGGGCGATAGTTATTATAGTTATTATTGTTAATGGTTGGAGGAGTATCCTTTTTAACGATGGCAGGGATGGTGACGCAACTTGGAGAAGACCCATTGGCCAATTTACCATCCTTATCGATGAGTGAAGCACAACTTTTATAGTCCTTATCAACTCTTGGTTCCGTAATCGATTCGCCTGAACCGGCATCAGCTGAAGTTGGTGCAGCGGCAGTTTCCACTTTTCCATCTTCAGAGTCTGAAACCCCTGAACTTGATTTGGCTTCAGGTGCTTTGATGGATGCAACTCCGTCGCCTTCTCGCTTCCAGGTGATTTTGAATCCATCAAGATCCGCTAGTTTAACTTCTTTGCCGTCCATTGAAACAGCAGCTTTAATAGTAATACTCGAATCTTCATTCTTATAGTCGTCAGCTTTTGCCGTGATTCCATAAGAATTAGTATCGTTCGCGGCGGCCTTCTTAGGAACCGTTGCAGCAGAACATTCAATCGGCTTTGATGTATCAGATTTTAGTGTCACTTTTACTTTTAATTCTTGATCTGCTTCTGTTTTTTCAATGACTGCAGTCGTTTGTTTTTCTTTGCCTGCAGTTCCTATTGACCACTCGACAGCTGTGATCTCTTCTTCTTTGGCACCAGTTAGAGTCACTGTTGCGAGTGATTTTAACAGGGGAGCCTCTTTGTCATCCTCTACTTTTACGTTACAGGATTTTTGTTCAGTTTTGCCTTTTGCTGAAATTTTAATTGCCTGACATTTTAATTCCTTGCCACTGCTTTTGACTTTAGCGCTTGCACCTATATCTTGATCTTTATCTGTTTTTGTTATTAGTGTTTCTAGATTGTCTTTAGATGGTGTTCCTGCACCCCATTTGATGTCGACCTCCTGGGATTTTAAGCTCACTAAACTCAATGAGATGGTCGCCTGATCTTCTTTTTCCTCTTTAATCGCAAGTGAACAAGTCGCTTCGACTTCATTTTTTATAGTCTCAATTGTGACGTTACAAATTTCTTTTTTACCATCTTTTAAGACGGCCTCAATCGTTTTACTTTCAGCTGTCACTAATGATTCAGATAGAGAGCTTATCTCCACCGGTTCAACTTTCTCTTTGTTTTTTTTGCCTGCAGAGATGACTTCACATTTATAGGCAGGTTTATTTGGCTCAGGCTTTGTGACACCTGTACATTTTACACGACAAATCCATTCAGATTGGTCTTGAGGCGGCTTTGTTCCAGAACAGTAATTTTGGACTGGGCTGCTCTCAATAAGAGCTTTGTAATCCTTGTCAAAACTTTCTGGGGACCGATTGGCCGGGACTGAAAGTTTCGCTATGTTTTTGTCATTAAAAAAGTCATTCCACTTTTTCATGAATTCTTGATCGTTTTTCGGTAAGGAATCAGTTAACGCCATACATTCTGACGACCTCATCGATCTCATCGTGTTAATCATACCAAAGCAAGTACGATGAGGGCGTACATACATTTTATAGGCAGTATTCATTTCTCCCTTGCCGCAAGCACACAAATCAAAGATATACTTGTGAACTTTATCAAAAGCGTCTTTATTTTTTGAATTTGATATGTACGACTCCATATCTTTTAATCTCTTTTCTTTTGTGTCTTGGCCTTGCACTGTTTCTGATGACAACGCAGCTCTCATACATTCATAAGAAACATTGTGGGCTTTATTTGTCTTCGTAGCAGTGTAGCCAGTGTCAACGCAAAAAAGTTTTTCACCTTCGGCTTTCTTGAATCCAAAGACCATAGGATTGCATGTAATTTGAGAGGAACTTGAGCAGCTTCCTGAATTAGATTTGTAAGCATCTCTAATTTGCTTATCCAAGGCAAAGGCTGGATGAATGCAAAAAATGTTACCACTTGAATCTTTGGTCGTTTCAGAAATCCAACCACCATATATACACGCTTTGTCTTTTTTCTTGGCCAGAAGGTCCGAAAAGTTTTTTCCCATGGAGCCAAAATCTGCTGCAACCGCCTCACTGATTATAAAACTCCTAAGTTGCTGGAGAAGAGTGACAATTTTTTTAATTTTTGGAGTCTCGATTTGAGAAGTGCGTACTTCTTTTGCATACATCGCCTCAAGGTCAACCATGGTTTCCATGGTTTTTATAATCATACTTCTCTTATCTTCTGGAGAAAGATGAACAAATCGTTCTTGATCCATTAAATAGGGGTTTGTAATGGCCCTTGCTTCTAAAAAAAAAGAAAAGGAAATGAGTAGGAGACATAATAATTTTTGCATAAAGTTCACCTTGGTGGACTTATCGGATTTGATAGAAATTTCTTGATAGGGTACTATTTAGGTCGGCTTCTTTTGCTTTTTTCTTCAAGAACCCAGGAAGATACATGTAAAAACGGCTGGTTGCGAGCAAGAATAATCGATATATTAAGGGCTTGGCTGCCAAAGAAATAGGCCATTTTCCTTCTCAAACGGGTTTAAAATATCTAAGATGGTCAGGTTATAAATAGTGACAAGGATCCGTAAATGGGATGGTTTCATCAGGTTAAAAACCCGAAGCTTAAAAACGTAAAAAAGCTTGCGGGCAATACTCCAGTTGGCCTTTGGAAAAAATGCAACCAGTGTGGAGAGATACTCCAAGCTGAAAAATTAGAAGATAATCTTCATGTTTGTCCACTTTGTGATTACCACTATCGTATTTCTGCGTATGAACGAATTTCTTTAATGGTAGATGATAATAGCTTTGAAGAAATCAGTCCTGATCTCATTTCTAATAATCCACTCAATTTCCAAGACAAAATGCCCTATGTTCAGCGACTTCAAGCAGCTATTAAAACGACTGGTCTTAAAGATTCCACAATCTGTGGAACAGCGACTATTGAAGGAAGTCCTGTGGCTTTGGCCGTCATGGATTTTCGTTTTATGGGTGGCTCGATGGGGGTTGTAACAGGTGAAAAAATAGCCCTCGCGATGGACATTGGATTTGATAAAAAGATTCCGGTGATCGTTGTTTCCTGCTCCGGTGGTGCAAGGATGCAAGAAGGTATACTTTCACTAATGCAGTTGGCAAAAACGTCCGCTTCCAGAGCACGTTTAAAAACCCATGGCATTCCCTACATCTCATTACTAACAGATCCAACGACTGGTGGCTGTGCTGCTAGCTTTGCCATGCAAGGGGATTTGAATATTGCTGAGCCAAAAGCTTTAATTGGATTTGCTGGGCCTAGAGTGATTGAACAGTCTATTCGTCAAACCCTTCCAGATGGGTTCCAGAGATCGGAATTCCTGAAAGATCACGGATTTATTGATCGGATTATTCACAGAAAAGACCTTAAAAATGAATTAAGCTTTTTCATTAAGATGTTTTCTCCCGGACTATGACCGAAGATTTAGAAGGCCGGGTCTTTTCCATTTATGGGAAGGAAGTTTTTCGTCCGGGCCTTGAGCGAATTGAGAAAGCTGTATCCAATCTTATTCAAGATTTAAAACAATCCAAGATCATCATTATTGCTGGAACCAATGGAAAGGGTGAGACTACACATCGCCTGGGAGAGTATCTTACAGAAAGCTCGTTTTGTGCCTGGACTTCACCCCATATACTCTCCCTCACAGAAAGATTTTCTTCAGAAAAAGGCAATATCTCCTATAACGAATTATCTGCTCTGATTGAAACAACACATCAGATAGTCCAATCTGAGCAGTTCGAACTGACGTATTATGAATTTCTCTTTTTCGTTTTTTGTCGTTGGGCCTCAATTAAAAAGCCAAAATATCTGCTTCTAGAGGTAGGACTTGGTGGGCGTTTGGATGCAGTTAATGTTTTAAATGCTGACATTGTCTTATTGACTTCTATTTCTCGTGATCACCAGGAGTTTCTTGGTCAGAGATATGATCAAATTTTGTCTGAAAAAATGGGGGTTGTACGTGAGAGGTCCAAAATCTTCTCTTTTTTTGATCTAAAATATTTGGATCAAAAGGCTGCGACTATGGCCGAATCTAAAGGGGCGATCTACCAGAATCTTCAAAACTCCATGGCCATACCGAACTACGACTTTTCAAAAAGGAATCAATTCTTGGCCTACGCAGCATTTTGTGCCTTGAGAGGGATAGAATTGAGTTCTGACTTATGGCACCCGAAGAAAGAAAACTTAGCTTTCAGAGGGGAGGTTGTAAAAGGTAAAAACCAGTGGCATCTTTTTGGTTCGCACAATATAGATGGAGTGCGAAAACTTATTCAATTTCTAAAGTCGAAGACTTATAATCATAGTGAACCTCTATTTAGTGTTATTGTAGTGTCCTTTTCCAAGAGAGATGAGAAGGATGTGAGAGTTATGCTAAAGATCCTTAAATCTTCAGGATTAGGTGAGGTTATTGTGACTGGCTTTGATCATTCAAAGGCCTATCCAAAAAAAGAATTAGAGATACTTGCACTCCAAGAAGGACTAAGGTTTGTTGGCGATATTTCAACTCATGTTCAAGGATGGACTCATCAGAAAATTCTGGTGGTTGGTTCTTATTATTTCATGTCTAAGCTCCGCCCTTTATTCAGCAACTGATAAACCTCAACTTGCTTTGGGGGATAAACTTTCAGTCTATTCCGATAAGGCCTACAGAAAAAATAATGGACGATACTTCGAGGCCGTCGGCAATGTTGTGATCCTTTCGCAAACTGATACGATCTACGGTGAAGTTGCCTCGCTTGATCAAGATACCATGTTGGTGAAAATTGAAGGCAACGTGAGAATTATTTCTAAAGATATGACTCTTTATGGATCCCATCTCGATTATAACATCGCAACTGGAACGGCCCTGATAAAAAATGCTCGTATCCTGGCGATGGATTTTAATATCGTTGCCAATCAATTGCTAAGGCTAAATGAATCAGAATATTTGGCCAAGGATGCGGAGTTTACAACCTGTAAGGATTGTAGTGAGTCATGGTCTGTTTTTGGAAAGGAAATTCGGATTCGTGTTGGTCAAAGTGTAACGATAAGAAATGGACTTGCGAAGATTAAAGGGATTGATGTCCTTTATTTGCCTTATATTGTTTTACCCATACAATCGAAAAGAAAAACAGGTCTTTTGTTCCCAAAATTATCCTCTCGTCTTGCAGAAGGTTTGGCCCTGGAACAGCCTATCTTTGTGGCTATCGATGAGTCTAAAGATATGACTGTTAGTCCAACTTTTTGGGCAAAAAGAGGGTATGGGGGAGATTTTCAATATCGACAGAAATTTTCTGATTTTAGCTGGTTTGAACTCAATACAAGAGCGCTCAATGATACTATTTATCAACCTGGAAAATTGAATTTAGACTCTTCAGGAGATCAGTTTTTTCGTTACTTTACAGAGATAGAAACTCACCAACAATTTACTTCGAATTTGACTTCACATTTACGTTTTACTGGGGCCAGAGACCTTGATGTTGTGAGAGATCACCCTTCATTTACGGATAATAAAATTATTAGTTCTGATATGGGTTTTTCAGGTTTCCTAGATTGGAGACAAGATCTCTTTACGATAGGAACCAATACTGATTATTTGAGGAATCAACTTTACGGTGACTCAACAAAATTTGATCGCTCTTATGTCCAGACATTACCCCGAGTGAGCCTATCTTCGACTCCATTATCTCTTGTTCAATCGGATATGCCCTTCTTTCAACATATCGCTGTTGGTGTCGATGGATCAGTGACACGGTTTCATCAAGTGGATCAAGATGAACAATTCAATTTGCGAAATGCCGATCGAGTTTCTGTTCAGCCACATTTGATCTGGCATATGCTGACGAAGGGCCCATTTAGCTTGAGTTCTCGCTACATGCTCGATCAGCAAATTTATAAATTTCAAGATCCGCAGCAGTCAAATTATGGAAAGAATGCAGGGCTTGTTAGAACAGAAGTCACCTTCACCATGGATAAAATTTTCGGTCTAGCTTTTGAGGAAAAAATTCCCATAAAATATATTCCTGCTCCAGAGCTTAAAGTGTTAAGAGAAAATAAGATTCAGGGACTCGTGCCAATACAGACGACGGAGAAAAATAATAGACTCGTAGGTGATCTATCAAATTTTGAAACTGAGCTTACAAAAGATAATATTGTTCAGGTTCGAAATAGTTATAGGCATGCACAAGAATTTAAACTCCTTCATCACTTTATTTCTTCTAGCAATCAATATGGGAATAAACAATTTGGCAATCAGATCCAATCCAACTTAGGTTGGTTTGATTATGAGGATGCAATCCGATCAAGGGAATTTCTTTTTGGATCCAACTTAACCAGGACCATCATTCCACCAACTAATACGCTTGAGTTCCAATGGAACAATAGTTTGATACGAAAAACTCCCAAAGGGTTTAATTACTTAATTGATGATAAATATTTACGTGATAATTTTAGTTATTCGAAGATTGGTTGGTTCAATGTCTCGCAAGGTTACTTGCTTAATGAGCACAATGTTTCAGATGACCGTCTATTGCTTACACGTCTCATGGTTTCCACTGGATACAGTACAGAAAAATGGACACTGGGAATGCTAGAGTATTATTTCCACTATGAAAAAGAAAACATCTTCAACTTAAATTTTAATCGTCGCTTTGAATCATTACGTCTTCTTGGTGCTTATAACTATAACTCATTTGGGCAAACGAATTTGAATACACTTTCCGTTGGTGGACAAGTCCGCTCTACAGATACGATCGGTTTCGCGATAATGAAAGACATGGACTTACAGGCACAAAAAAATATTCGAACATTGTATTCTCTTGATATTATGCCTAATAATAACTGCTGGATTTTGAATTTAAATTATCGAGAAAGCTTGGTTGATTCAAGATACTTCTTCAACATTCTTTTTAACTTTGGTGATGACAACTTCTCTCAATATCGTGACAACTATTTTGCCGTAAGAAGAAAATGAAAACTGCAATTTTAGTCGATTTTGAAGACAGCTTTACTTACAACATACTTCAAGAACTTAGGACAACTGGTTTTCGAGTTCAGATCATTGATTGGAGAGAATTTAAATCAAACCTTAAAGCGGACCTTTTAGTTCTTGGACCAGGCCCCGGTCACCCAGTGGACTATTCTCAGATTTTTCCACTTATCCATGATGCATTTCAAAGTTACAAAAAAATATTGGGAGTTTGTCTCGGTCATCAATTGATTTGGCATTTAAGAGGCCATAAAATTGCAAAGTCGATTCAACCTATGCATGGGCAAAAGTTTTTAGTGCCACTCGATGAGGATTGGCAATTATGGCTTGGAAGAGGGCCAAAAATATGGGTTCAGCGTTATAACTCTTTAGTTGTAAAAATGAACGAGCTACCACCGGAAGTTAAGGGCATAATATCTAATGGGGAATTAGTTATGTCTCGCTTTCAAAATGTAATAACATATCAATTTCATCCGGAATCTTTAGGAACGAAGTGCCGGCAGTCTTTTTTTCGTCCAATTTTTTTAGATATTCTATAATGATTAAATGGATTTCTCTATCAATGGTGTCTTTGACGCCCAAACTTTAAAAACACTCCAACTATTAAATGTTCCTCGATTGGGGTTTGATCTCCGGGCCAAAAGCCTCAATCTTATACCTTTTCATGTTCTAAAAAGTTTAATCCCTCATTTCAAGGGTCATAAGAATGATCTCATTTTTGAGAATGACCAACTTTCTACGATTAGGTCTTTTTTAGATCTACTAGGTGAAGATAGATCTAAATTTAATCTTCAATTTAGAGATAAGTTAGATCCCAGCTTTTACCATTCTATTCATCATGATTTTTCTTGGTTTTTTCATCCTGAATCTAACTGGGAAGTGATTTTACAGCTTCATAATTTAAAATCCGTTTACTTACCTGTAGAGTTTAAGCAAATTTATCAAAATCTTGATGGTCTCTGGAAAATTATTCAGGCGAGGCAGTTAGAGGTTATTATTCATTTGGATTCTATTTTAGAATCTGATCTGTTTGTCCATGAGAAGAACCTCAATTTAAGTGCTGATCTTGGGAAAGAGGTTGAAGTTGGATTTAGGCAAATCGATCAATCCCGTCTTTCGAATCTAAAGTTTTGGAAAAGGAATTATGAAAATATTGCTCGCCAATGATGATGGAGTTATGGCTTCCGGAATTCGCTCTTTGTTCGAAGAATTAAAAATCAATTTTGATCCAACGATTGTGGCCCCCTTAGAAGAAAGGTCTACGACTGGGCATAGTTTAAGTCTAGATAAACCTATTCGGCTAGAGTCACTCTCGCCCAATATCTATGGATGTTCTGGTTTTCCAGGAGATTGTGTTTTGATGGGACTGCATCTTCTCAAGGAAAGCAGGCCAGAAGTTGTTGTTTCCGGTATTAATCGTGGAGCTAATTTAGGTCAGGATCTATATTACTCTGGCACCATCGCCGCAGCTAGGGAAGCCGCTTTTCATAATGTTCCATCAATCGCCGTAAGTCTGGTTTTCAATAATCTTCTTGAACACCATTATTATTCTACAGCCGCCAAAATCGTGAACCTTTGCTTAGAGTTTGGACTCCATCAAAACATACCGGCCCTAAATCTTGTTAATATCAATGTACCTAATGTTGCTTTTGATAAAATCAAAGGTTTTAAGTTAACGGAAATAGGTTTTAGAAGATATTCTGAGGAAATTCATGCTAGAATTGATGTAAGGCATAGAGACTATTATTGGATTGCTGGTCAGTACGAGGGATTCAGAGATCATCCTGAATCTGACTGTCAGGCCATACAAGATGGTTATGTTTCCATAACTCCTCATGCGCTGATTGATAGGGTTTCAAGAGATTATTCTGGTATTCAGAAAGTGATTGAGAGATTGAATGCATCTATTGTTTCTTAGTTTTTTAGTATTTTTGAGTTCAAGTTGCTCACATATGAGAAGTGGGCGCTATGTCTATATTGAAAAACCCTCTCAAGTTAAGAAAGTTGCCAAAACTTACGGTGTTGGTCTGGATGAAATCCGAATGGCGAACCCTGACAAGTCCTTTCATGGCGAGGAATGGATATTCATCCCATCCAAAGTTGGTATTAAGTATCTATTGCGTGAAACCTATGTGCTTGAGGACTATTCCAGTCTTGGGAAAGGGCGTTTTATTTGGCCGGTCCCACAATTCTATAAAGTCTCGTCTCAGTTTGGGCAAAGAGGTAGAAAGCATCATGACGGAATAGATATTCCCGCACCAAGAGGAACTCCGATTGTTGCAGTTGATGGGGGAGTTGTTGTCTACTCCAACAATGGCATACGAGGATACGGTAATATGATCGTTATTGCTCACAATGAAGATATCTTTACTGTCTACGCCCATAATAGAAGCAATATTGTTGAAAAAGGTGACAAAGTTAAAAAAGGTCAACTGATTGCTGAAGTTGGGAATACAGGGCGATCCACTGGACCACATCTTCATTTTGAAATTCGAGTGAAAAATAAAGTTAGAAATCCTGCCCAGTTTTTATCTGAGCGTTAGTTTTTTTTCTTTTGATACAATTCAATAAGTTTTAAATACATAATCGCAGTGTTTTTTGCGTCTTCGAGAGCAGTATGAGCGACTGCACCCATTCCTAAATGGTTCATTAAATTCGTGCCTGAGTCCATGCCTAGCGGAAGATAACCTAGATCAATAAGAGAATAGCCCACCCCAGATAAGTCTAAATTTCGATGGTGAAAGTACTTACGCATGAAATCCCACCCAAGATCACGAGTGAGAAAAGGCAAGTCGATGGCCGTCATGGATTTACCAAAAAGGACTATTTTTTGAGCACCAAAATATTGTCTTACTTCAGGGCTTTGCAGATATTTTTCTAGCCAATTTTTAAATTCAGACATACTTAAGCCTTCTGAGTGGGCCTTCCGAATGATTTTTTCATTATGTTCTCTCACCCAGGGATCTAAAGATTCTTTTAGATCTTCGAATGAGGGACAGTGAATGTATGTTGTGCGGGCAAGAGTTTCTTCTAAGCGCATGAATTGAGTATCGAAAGGAATCATGGCAAATTCAATAATTTGGCAATTTTCTGCTAATCCAGTGGCTTCAATATCAATGCTTAAGTATTTCATAGTTCACTCCTAGGTTTATTCTAGGAGTGAACAAAGCATTTGAGAATAGATTTATTGAACAGTGACAGTGATTGGACAATGATCTGATACAGATTCGTAGCTGATTCCAAGTTCCTCGAGAGAAGCCTGTCGACAAGAAACTTTTTTGCAATGAGCTTGGGCCTGTGCCTGATTTGAATTCTTACGAAGACTAGGTGTAACCAGGATATGATCTAAAAGCGAAGGGTCCTCTCTGCCATCGTCAGTTCCACCCCACCAATAGGCCGAGCAGGCAAGATTTTGAGCAAGATCTACCATACCTAGTTCGCCAACAACTTTTGTCAGAACCTTATAGTCATTACCTCTTGAGAGGTACTCAGTCGTATTCATATCCCCAGCGATATAAAAGTCTGCCACAGCAGTTTTGGCCTTCAACTCTTTTACAGTTTTCTTTAAAATTTCAAACTGCTTAAGTCTTTTATTGCTTGATTCTGGGTCATTCCCAGATTTGAGGTGAACAGTGAAGCCGTAAAACTTTTGTTTTGTGGCCTTGACTTGAAAAAGTCCAATCGCCAATGGGCGCGAACCACTATTACATCCGCCAGCTTGACCAGGCTCAGACATGGAGAGGTCTTCATTAAAGCTTAGGAGATCTACCGTGCTGGAGTTGTAGATGAAACCTAGGTGTTGACCATGGGCACCACCACATTCTGAAACAGCGACTTTGTAGGTTGGAAGGTTAGAGGAGATAAAGCTGCTGAACTCTGGCCTATTCACAACTTCTTCAACGCTCAGAACGTCTGCGTTTAGCGATTTTAGCGTTTTTGCCAGTTCTGGTTTGTTTGTTCTTATTCTATATCTTTCGTCGTAGTCAAAATTACGAATGTTGTAGGCACCGATGGTAAAAGCCGCATGGGCCGTTAGTGAGCTCAGTAAGGCAAGAGCGGCTAGAGTATTCTTCATGAGTCGTCCTTCGTATTAGTTTCTCTATTTAAAGTAATTAGCTGTGCTAATGTATTGAATGGCGACAAACTACAACTAAATGAGTTCTTATTCCAGCTAAATCTCTGAAAATAAGGGCTGAGTGTGTAATTTTGCTATGCTTCCATGAGTCGTTTGTTAAATTTACACCCCTTCTTTGACTTTGAAGGTCAAAAATGGTTCAAACGGTTCATCGTTCAGATCCTAAGGGAGGAAACATGGCTTCAAAATTCATTGGCACAGTCTTGTTAGTGGGCTCTTTATTTGGAGCTTCCGCCTGGGCAGGGGATGATTTAAATTACCTCACAGTAGGCTCAGTGGAGCTTAAAAAAATCTCGACTGATGTTCTGAATCAGGAAGTTTCAGAAACGGTGATGCATAAAAACTTTAATCATCAGGTTGAAGATCTGCCAGGTTTACCAGATAAAGCTGGCCAGTTGAATGTGGATAACGCTGGTAAAGTTATCGGGCTCGCTCGAGAACTTGTTGCTCTAGGTGAGGATATTTACAGATTAGTACAAAAAGGAAAGCCGGTTAATAAGACGAGCTACGCTCCCATTAGTGTTATTCCTCGCCAAGGAAATGGTTACGTTGATGTCATGGACACAGAAGGTTGGAAATCACCATCTGGGGCGACATATCAAATTATCTACAAAAATTTGTATGGAATGGAAGTTGTTAAATTTCGCTACAGCGTGATTTTTTCTTATGGTGGTTCATATCAAGGAAAAGGTGCTTATATAACTGCAGCTCAAATTGTTCCAGTCTCAATTGAAACTCTCTTCGGCTACACCTTCACAGCAACAATGAAGCTTAACGGTATTCAAAATCACGGTACCTCTGCCAATCCTGTTGCAGGGGCGATTTTGGCCATGGAGTATACTGTTGAAACTGTCATAAAGGCTAGCTTAGAGACAGACTCTTATCACATTACAGGTCGTGGCGGATTTACTCAGCTTTAAAGATAACCAACATAGATTTTTCCATCAGGCTGACACTGGAAGAATGATTCCAGTGTCAATTTACAAGTCAGCCAATCATTTTGTATCACGCATTTCTTGCAAACTCCGTCACCATCACAGGAAGATGCAATGGTAACATTGTGTGACCTTAGAAAGGCAAGTAGGGTTATTTTCAGATCATTCTCTTGCAAAAGAATTTTGGTAACCTTACCAGATGCCTGGCCGATAATTTCTATTTGCATGAATATGAGCCTACATTCCTATCATCAATAATAAATCGATTCGTTGACCCAAAGGATGTGAATCCCCAAATATTGCCTAAGCGCTCTCCATGATAAATCGGTAGATTTAATTTAAGTAAGTTCTCAATTTGATCTTGCCTGCTGCGCCCCGATTCGATGATAAGTCTCACTGGATCCGATAAAAAGAGATGCCTTGAGTGCCTGATCAGTTTATCAACTTCTTCTGTCGATTTGCTTCTTACAAGTCCATAGCGAATCAAGTGAAAAAGATGCTGACCTGGATCACGACTTTGATTTGAGAAGGCCCAGATCTTGTTAGCACCATTTTCAATCATACAAACGGCAGCACTTCTCACTCTTGAATCTCCGTAAAAAAGCGGGAAGTGATGAATGGGTGAAATGTTGTCAATCTTCTGTGATGTTGAGGCCATAAAAGCATCTTGGGCTAAACTCATGCCAAACAAATTTGAAACGGGAATTGAATTATCGATTAAAAAAATGGAGTTGCTATAGAGATTAAAATCATAATTACAGCGGCCGGATTGCCCATCTTCAGAGACGAAGCGATTTAAAGAGTTGTTTATGATGATACTCTGTTTTTTTGCTTTCTCTCGATAAAATTTTATAACATCTAGAAAGCTAAAGCTTGGCATACGTTCATTTTCTTTTAAGACTTCGATCCCCCGAATAAAATAGAGACCAAGTACAGGATGGTCTTTAATTTTTTCCTTATTCGAAGACAAGAAAGCCTCAAGCTCCTTCTCAGCTTTATTTTTACGAGGGAAGTGTTGATCTAAGGCTGCAGCATAAGACTCAAGCTTATTCTTTTTACCATAGTGGTTTAATATCCAGTCCAGGCCATAAAGGAGTGGGTATTGATGATCTAGAGATTCTGAAAAAAAATCAAAGTACTGTCCTTGATTTTTGTATTGAATCAAGACTTGAAAGCGTGAACTTGGGGAAGATTGGTCAGGACGAATAGCCATTTGTATTAAAGTCCAAAAGGCAAAACGATCTAAAAAATCATAGTGTGGATTTTTATCAAGAAATTCCTGAAACAAAACCTGAGATTGTTGATTGCTATTGATCAATTGAAATTTGGATTCTTGATTCAATGAGCAATAAGTAGGTGAATCCGGAAGATTCCTGAGATAATTTTTTTTATTAACGATCTCAGAGTCAATTTTTGAGACGAAAAATGCGCATCCACTAAAAAATAGGCAAAATAAAAAATTACGAATTCTCATCTGTCTCTTCTTCTATCTCAATGTCAGGTGAAGGGTGCCTGTTTTCCAATTTAAAGTTGTCTTGAATATCTAAATTCTGATCTAATTTTGCAACCTTGCTCGATGAGGGGCGCAGTAAAGTAAAGACAAACACACCTGTTTCAGTGGCTTCAGTTCTAAATTCTAGAATTTCAAAGCCACTTTGTAAGATTCCATTCAAAATTTTATCAAATTCTCTTTCACGATATCCATTCTTTCTGGCCGGTGGGGACGGAATGAAATAGGTGAATGATTTTGTCGGCTTATTCAACGAAACTGATTTGACTGATCGTTTACCCATCCAGGACACTCCACTAAGCTGGTATTTTAAGTAGTTAACAGATTATTATGCTACTCTCATCATAGTCATTAAGGCAAATACTTGAATGAATTTCTATCACCTTAAATAATATCCCTTGGAAAAGTTTGCCTCATGATATTTTTCTTTGTTCAAAAAAAAGTTTGGGTATAATGATTGTAAGACGTGACAGGATGTCACTCTCAAAGGCACGGATGCCGAAAAGAAGGGAGCCAAGCAGGGGCTCCCTTTTTTTATGTCTGCGGTTAATTTTCATTCATAAAAAATTCCCATACATTGCTTGAGCTTTCAGTAACTTTGCTTAACATATACCTATGTATATTAAGGTTGAAGTCGAATTTCTGGATACTATTGTATATAAGATCAATGCCGATGAAATCCTAATTGGGTCTGGCGATTTTAATCATATTGTTTTTAAGTTACCTTCGATTAGCAGAAAACATGTCAAAATTTTTAATCTTGAAAACAAGTGGTTCGTATCAGATGTGGGTAGTACCAATGGAACTTATCTAAGCGACCAGAAATTGGGCAAGGGAAAGCAGATCGAATTGTTGCCAGGTGAGACAATCAGACTTGGAGACATGGTCTTTTTGACCTTACTCAGTCGGTCCAGTGAATCAGTTGAATTGCCAATTCCGAGGCTCACGGAAGATGAAGATACTCTTCTAACTAAGTCAGACGAAAACAAAACCCAAGTTGTTTCCCTTACAGCGCTTGAAAAAGCTCGTTTAAACGTCGCAAGAAAAAAAAGAAAGCAAATAATGGAAAAAAGGGCCGAAAATTTTAAGCGGCGCTTGGCAGACAAAAAAAATATTTCAAGAGTTCTGGGAATCATGACTATTGTTTTGCTGATTGGTTGGGGAGCTAATAGGTTTTGGATCACACAACTAAAAAAAGTTGAATCAGATACAATCATCAAAAAAATGCAAACCAAGTTTGGTGGCGACCTCGAGATTGAAGCTGATCTTGAAGGCTTTAGGATCCCAAGAAAAGCTTTAATTTCAAGAAATAAACTTGCAAAATTATTGTTAAGTCCAAAATGTCGCTCGAAGTTTGAACAAGACATTTGTCATGGTCAGCCACTTTTTTCAATTAAAGATAGTGGCTTAGTTTATCTCCCCCCAAAAGATTATATATTTTTTTTAGATCAGAAATCCTATGACGGTCAAATTCTTAGCATGGTTGAGCAGGATGACAAACCATCTGAGAAAGGGCTTATAAAATTCAGTTTTTTGAACTTTTTTAAAGATTATTTACAGTCAAAAGATTTTGGTGAGGATGGAAACGTGTATGTCGTCTTTTTCAAAACTGATATGAATGAGAGAATGCTGATTACTTATGTTGCAGCGTATGATCATTCGAAATCAACCATGATATCGAGTGCTCTTGATGATATTAAATTCCCTGGTCCTTACCATCAAATCGATAAGGCACTGACTAAACTGGACAGCTATTTTACAGTTTATTAAAAATCCAAATTTTGTATGGGATTTTTATCATTTCCTTCATTACAATAATCTACATGAAAAATCAGAAATTACGTATTTTACTTGTCGAAAATATTCACCCTGTCGCAAAAGAGAATCTTGAGTCTGAGGGCTACGAGGTGACATTAATTGGACACGCTCCAAATGAGGATGAGCTTATTTCCTTGCTGCCTCAATATGAGGTTATAGGAATAAGATCAAAAACAGAAATTACCAAGCGGGTCTTAGATTCGGCCCATAATCTAACGACGATTGGTTGTTTTTGCATCGGTACAAATCAAGTCGATCTGAGTTCGGCTAAAAGTCATGGTGTCGCCGTTTTTAATGCCCCTCATTCAAATACTAGAAGTGTAGCAGAGCTTGTCATTGCTGAGATGATTTCGCTTTCCAGGCAGCTTGGGGATCGAAATATTAAGGCACATCTTGGTGAGTGGATTAAATCTGCTGAAGGCTCTAAAGAGGTCAGGGGAAAAACTGTTGGTATTGTGGGCTACGGTCACATAGGTAGTCAGGTGAGTGTTCTTGCAGAAGCCATGGGGTTGAAAGTTATATTTTACGATACGGTAAAAAAACTTCCATTAGGTAATGCCAGATCTGCTTTATCTTTAGACGAATTATTAAGGGAATCTGATTTTGTTACATTACACGTACCAGAAGTTACAGAGACAATGAATATGATAGGTAGCAATGAATTATCTAAAATGAAAAAAGGTAGTTTTCTTATTAATGCAAGTCGAGGAACAGTTGTTGTGATTGATGCTTTGGTTCAGGCTTTAAAAGAAAAGCATCTTGCAGGATGTGCTGTTGATGTGTTTCCAATAGAGCCTGCTTCTAATAAGGAAAAATTTATTTCTCCTCTTCAGGGTTTATCTAATGTTATTTTGACTCCTCATATTGGTGGCAGTACTGAGGAAGCCCAAAAATCAATAGGAATAGAAGTTGCAGAAAGTTTTCGTAGATTCCTTAAAATTGGCTCATCATCAGGTGCTGTAAATTTTCCCAATGTTGATTTACCAGTTAAGCATGGGACATCTAGAATTTTAAACGTTCACAGAAATGAGCCAGGTGTTCTAGGTGAAATCAACGGTATCATTTCTAAGGCGGGGGCCAATATCGAAGGACAGTACCTAGCGACTGACGATAAAATAGGATATCTTGTTATGGATGTCCATTCTTCTCAAGCTGGTCAACTGGCCTCAGAAATTAATAAACTTGATCGATCGATTAGAACTCGGGTTGTTTATTGATTTTGTAAAAGAGGTAGGGCAGAGCTGAGAAAAATAAAACGGCCATAAAGATAATAAAATAAACCTGATACTTCCAAAGACCTTCAAAGGTTGAAATCAAAACAGTTTCGGGTTTTTCTTTCAGGTAAAATACAGTCACTGTTGAATTAAGCTTATGGCATCCATTTTCGCAGGAGTATTCTGCCATATATTCATGGTTTTTTCCCTCTACAAAGTATGAAAAAACAGGATGAAAAGTTTGGACATTATAATGGCTGCCTAATTTGTACAATATTTTTGCTTTGCCTTCTTTGTGATTAATAACCTTTGCAGTGGCAGTATTTGATCTTGTGATAAAATGCAGAGAATTGTAGCTCAATCCTAGAAGACCAAAGACAAGAATTAGAAGATAGATAAATAGAAACTTTTTTATATGCATAAAAACCTCAGGCCAAAACGTTATCAAATTCATATCATGGTGGAACTATGACTGCAAAATCAAGAGCCCAAGATTTTTTGACCATTGCCTCCCAATTCAAGCTGGGTCATCTTATAACAGAAAGTTTTCATCCACTCACCACCCAATTGTCTCAGATTGCTAAAAATGATTTGAATTCGGCTTTAAGGATTTTGCAGCAAGTGGACTGCCTTGCTATTGGTGAAATGGAAAATAAATCCGCACATCTTTGGCAAATGACAGTGGATATTCAAAATACAATTGAATCGGGAAATAAGGTTTTTATGTGTGGTTGCGGAGCCACTGGTCGGTTATCCCTAGTTTTAGAAACACTTCATAGGCAACTTTACGGACAGACAAACCAGGTATTCTCTTTCATGGCGGGTGGAGATTTTGCTTTGATCAAGTCAGTTGAAAGTTTTGAAGATAAGGTTGAATTTGGAGAGAGGCAGCTTTTAGAATTAGGCTTTGGAGAGGGAGATCTATTAATTTCAGCCACTGAAGGGGGAGAAACACCTTTTGTTATTGGTGCTACAAACCTAGCCGCAAATATTTCTCGGCGAAGTCCTTATTTCCTCTACTGTAATCCTGACGAACTGCTTTTACCGATTCATAGATCCAGAGAAGTTCTCGAAAATGAGAGAATCAATAAAGTTAATCTTACGGTTGGCCCAATGGCAATTTCTGGCTCGACCCGTATGCAGGCATCCACCGTTCTTATGTTGGCAATTGGTATTTGCCTTCTTTATAAGCACACTGACAAAAGTAATTTTGAGTCTTTCTATTCAAACTTTTTGAGTCGATTGACCTCTTTTGATTACACTTCTTTTCAGAAACTAACTGCTTATGAGGCTAAGCTTTATCAAGAAAAGATTCTTTTAAATTATATTTCTGATCCAAGACTCGCTATAAGTATTTTAACTGATACGACCGAAAGATCGCCGACATTTTCACTTAGAGCTTTTGAAAATAGACTTGATCAGAACTCTGAAAACTCTCTGAGTTACCTTTTTGTTTCGGGTTCTCAGTCTTCATCAATTGGATGGGAAAAACTGCTTTGGAGAAAGCCTAGGGCCTTAGATTGGGAGGAACTAGATGGTCGTATTAGTCTAGAAAAAATCCATGGATTCGATATATCACTCCAAGGTTTGAAAAATCGATCTGATCAGATTGCCACCGAGAATTTTTTCGTTGAACAACATAATGGTGAAGTTCACTTTAGGTGTCGTGATGAAAAGGTCCAATTTAATTTCGGCAATGATCAACTATTCACCCATTTAATGGTGAAAATGCTTCTGAATGCTCATTCTACGTTAATTATGGGATTACTAGATAGATATCAAGGTAATGTGATGACATGGGTAAGATCTAGTAACAATAAATTAATTGATAGATCTGCGAGGTATGTTATGCAATTATTAAAAGAAAAAGGGAAATACGCTAGCTATGAGCAGGTTGTGGAGTACATTTTTGAAGAATCAGAAAAAATAAATGAAAACGATCCTATCGTGTTGAAGGTGCTTAATCGTTTTTAAGATTTTTTTTCGTTATCGTCATCGCCCTTCATGCCTTTCTTAAAATTCTTAATTGATTCACCGAGCGAGCTTCCCAGCTGAGGAAGTTTTTTTCCTCCAAACATTAAGACCACAATTAGTAGCACAACAATCAGTTCACCAAAGCCGAGTCCGAGCATATCAATTCCTTGTTAGTTCAATTGTATTAATAAAGCCGAGAGAGGTCCATACCATATTTGCCAGGGCTATAGTGGGCCATTCGGGTCGCCTTAAGACTTTCAAATTGTTTTGATCCATTGCTCATCGAGGCATAAGGAAAAATAGCAATACCACCTCGAGGAGTAAAATCACCCATGACCTCAAGATATTTCGGTTTCATGAGCTTAAAGAGATCCTTACAAATCTTTTGGACACAGTCCTCATGGAAGTCCCCATGATTTCTGAAGCTAAATAAGTAGATCTTTAGTGATTTAGACTCAACCATTTCTTTATCAGCGATGTAATTAATGAAAATTTTGGCAAAGTCAGGTTGGCCCGTTTTAGGGCAAAGGGAAGTGAATTCCGTACAAATGAAACTCGTCCAAGCATCATTTTCTGGGTTTTTATTAGGGAATTTTTCAAGAACTTGTGGGGCATAGGTTTCAGGATAGTCTGTATTGGTATTGCCTAAGAGCGTCACTGATCCTAGTTCCTTGTTTTTTCGACCTTCTGATTTCGCTTTTTTCGCCATATTAGACACCTTGTATAAGCTTTGATTCTAGTCATTTACAGCTATGTGTGACATAAAGTCTAGCCTATGAGTGAAAAAATTAAAGTAATTCTGGGCCAGCTTGGCTCACCAAAAAGTACCGCCGTTAAAGATGTTCGCCACTATCTTAAGGAATTCCTTGGGGATCCTCGAGTGGTGGATATCAACCCACTTTTGTGGAAGATGATCCTGAACTTATTTGTTCTCCCTTTTCGACCTAAAAAGTCGGCGAAGGCCTATAGTAGAATTCTTGAAAAAGACGGATTCCCCTTAATTACTAATACTGAAAAAGTGGCTACTGCCTTGAAGCCCTTGTTGGATGAAAACCTCGAGTTGAATCATATTTTTCTCCTGTCTTCACCGCGCGCCAAGGATGTTCTCAATGCTTGGGAAAAAGAGGATGTTTCTTCTCGGGCGCAAAGAGTTTTAGTGTTGCCTCAATTCCCGCAATATTCCGAGGCGACCATTGGCTCAGTCATCGATGCGTTAGGGGGAGAATTTAAAGGGAGAGTGAATATCCCAAGTTTTACTGTCGTGAACTCCTACCATCGCTCCAAAGCCTTCATTGATCACTCTGTAAGAAAAATTCGTGAATCAATGTTAGATCATCCAGATATACAAGATTTAGTGATTTCATTTCATGGTATTCCACTGAGACGAGTTTTGAAGAAAAAAGATATTTATCTTCTTCATTGCCTTGAAACCTTTGAGCTTATTAAAGAAAGGCTTCAAGCCTCAATTCCGGTTTCTATGACTTTTCAATCTCGGTTTGGATCTGAAGTGTGGCTTGGCCCATACACAGACAAGACGGTCGTATCCAAAGTTGAAAATGGAACCAAAAAGATCGCAGTCTACTGTCCAAGTTTTGTGGTGGATTGCCTTGAAACGACTGATGAAATCGGCAATGAGCTGGCCCATGAAGTGAATGAAGCCGGTGGAGAACTTGTTCATATACCATGCGTGAACGCAGATCCAGAATGGATTAAAGACTACGCTCATTTTATTAATGTTTATGCCAATGGTTCTGAACAAGAGAGACAAGGGCTATTTTATTCAATCGATGCAACACAAAGGTATAAAAACGTGCTCAACGAACAGCAGAAAAATGCTCCATCAGAACTTCCAGCAGAGTCAAAAAAAGTTTTGAAATTAATGTTTCTTACGATGTTTATGGATCTGGTTGGTTTTTCCATTATTTTCCCTATGTTTCCGGCCATGGCCAAATATTATTTGAGTGTAAATGCTGATAATTATTTTTTAAGTAAAATGATGGATCTCATTTCAAGTATTCAAACACTTTCCATGGGCAGTGATGGCTCTCCCGGTATGAGCACTGTCGTACTGTTCGGCGGGCTCTTAGGAGCCTTGTATTCCTTGTTACAATTTATTGCAGCTCCGTTGTGGGGAGGCATTTCGGATCGAATTGGCCGTCGTCCTGTATTGTTAATTTCCGTTTTTGGTCTCTTCCTTAGTTATGTTTTATGGATTTTCTCCGGTTCATTTACTCTCTTGATTGCGGCCCGCGCGATCGGTGGACTGATGTCTGGGAACCTTTCAATTGCCTCGGCCGTTGTCAGTGATGTCACTGATGAGAAAAATCGCTCTAAGGGAATGGCCGTTATTGGTATTGCATTTGCCCTCGGTTTTGTTTTTGGTCCTGCACTAGGTGGAATCCTTTCTCTTTATAATCCGATCGCACATCATCCAGAATGGGAAGTTTTTGGGGTGAATCCTTTTTCATCTCCTGCACTTCTTGCGGCGACTTTGAGCTTCATCAATTTCTTTACTATTTGGAAGACATTCCCTGAGACCTTGAAAAAAGGTGGCTCGACTCACCCAGAGCGAAGCATGAATCCATTTAAACTGTTTCGACCACTACCTATCAAGGGCGTAAATCTCACTAATATTAGTTATTTCTTTTTTATTACAGCATTTTCAGGCATGGAGTTCACACTCACTTTCTTGGCCGTGGAGCGTTTGGGCTATTCCTCTATGGATAACGCCTATATGTTTATCTTTATCGGTTTTGTTATTGGCATGGTTCAAGGTGGTTATGTTCGTCGCAAGGCCCACGACGTGGGAGAAAAGAAAATGGCCATGCGAGGTCTTATGTTTATTGCTCCAGGGCTTCTGTTAATTGCTTTTACCAAAGCAGCTTGGATGCTTTATGCGGGACTCTTTTTTCTTGCCCTAGGGTCAGCAATGGTTATTCCGTGTATGACTTCTTTGGTTTCCTTTTATTCACCAAGACATATTCAAGGTCAAAGCTTAGGTATTTTCAGATCTCTTGGGTCGTTGGGAAGAGTGATCGGCCCAGTATATGCATCCCTCGTTTACTGGCGCTTCGGTTCAACAAATGCCTACATTACAGGAAGCTTGTTAGTCATTTTACCAGCGCTTATTTTGTCTAAGCTTCCAGCTTTGCCTAAATCTGAAGACAACGAAACCATTAATCATGCATGAGATGGAATAATTGCTGTATAACTTTTTTGTCTGGTCTTATGAATTGCAGATTTAATCTACAGTTGGTTTCATCTTGTGTTCGATCGCAAAAAGCACAGCATCCTTGAATTTTAGCCAGAACTTATCAGTTTCTGAAGGATTTGAGTTTGGAAGCTCTAGGGTATAAGTTGGAATGTGTTTTTCTTTCCCCGCCCAGTTACCTAAACTTCCAGGAAAAATAGGATAGTTTGAAACTTTATAGCCCGAAGCTTTTGAGCTCATTTCATCTAAGAGTATTTTAGCTTTATTACCGTTTTCTCCCATTAAGGATGGCCCATCATAGTCAAGCAACGTTAAGGGAGCATGAACAGTTACGACTTTATTAGGCTTATATCTAAGAATCAAATTCATTTGGAAAATGGTTTCTTGTTCAGAAGCAGGAGAGTGACCGGGAAATTTTCTTTTATCAGACTTGAGATGATGCTTCCATCTTTTATGGGCGTCACTTTTCCAGTCGGAAGTTGGGAAATTGCGATTAACATCTACGCCACGGCCATTCGTTCGAGTGGGTTTTTCAACTAAAAAGGAGTCGGGAGCAACAAGGGGGGCAATGACAATAATTTTGTCTTCAAATTTTTGAACTTTTTTTAACTCATTCAGCAAATCCCAGCAAAATTTTACAGGAGTTATTTCATCCCCGTGAACTCCGCAAAGAATGAGAGTTGTATTAACTTTCGATTGTTCGGAAGTTTCATCCCCGAAAACAGTCCAGATAAGTGGAGTTCCTAAACTGGAATTTCGTACATGGTTCCATTGAAAATTTTGGCATTCTGTTTTGCCCCATTCATAAGATTCAAATTTTGAATCTAATTTAGAGCATATCGCTTTCATGGGTTCAGAGAGCTCATAAGTCGGTGTCGGTGTAGAGACTTGAGTGCTCGCAGTTTCCTGCTTTTCAGCTGGAGCTGGAATAGATTCTTCAACATGCAAAGTGGGACTTCCTAAAGAAGCATTGGGCACGGGCTTTGCCGTCATTGCGCAAGAGCTGAGAATCGTAGTAAAAATAATGAACGAAATTCTGAAAATTAACATGCATAGATTTTATATGAAGGTTTATGAATAAACTAGTTATCGTAGCAAAAAACTCGCAAACCTACTTTGTCAAAAGGCTGATTGAAGAGGTCGGAGAAGGGGTGGTCATTTTTAATCCTTGGAGTGATTTTTTAATTCCTGAGGCGGAGAATTATATTGTTAGAACCACAGGGGTTTACGGAAGTGATTTAGATTTACTTATGCTGAAGACCTTACCAACGGAGAAGATAATCAATTCTTTAAACTCTCTTCAGTTATTTCGAAGTAAACTTACTCAATATATTTGGTTTGAAGAAAATAACTATTTAGTTCCGCCTTGGATTAATTTGAAAGGCATTGATTTACTTACTGTTGAAAAGTTTTTCCGTCTCTATCCAAAGGCATTAGTGAAGCCAAATGTTGGCCAGGGCGGCTGGGGTATTGAGGTCATGACTTGGGAGAGCTTCAAGCCTTGGTGGAAGAAAAAAAAAGGAGTAGATGAAGACTATTTACTCCAGGTTTTAGTAGAAGAGGGAGTTGAGTATCGCTATTTTTTTATTAAAGATCATTTTTCAACGACTCTCACCAGAAGCAATAGATCAGGAATTCCAGCGAATTTTACCCAAAATGGCGAGGCCAGACTCGCTTCGTTGCCAGAAGATCTTAATCAATTATGTAGCCGTATCTCTGATAAATCAGGAGCTTATTACGGCGCTATAGACTTTATTGTTAAAAATAACCAACTCTATCTTCTAGAGTTAAATACTGTGCCTGGAATCGAGCAACTCGAGAATATTTCAGGCCAAAACATCATTCGATATCTCCTTAATGCCAAGTTTTTTTGTCAGACATTCTAAAGTTCCCATGGTGCCAACCGATAAGTGTGTTGAATAATGCTTATAAGGAGCAATCATGCTTACCAGTTTTTCAGAGTTTAAATATTACCAATCCTTTAGAGTTCCAGTGGAGTCTAGAGATGATGTGATGTTTTTGGTTGAGTATGAAAATGATCAAGGAAAGTTTGAATTTGTTGAGAAAGTAAAGCTGATGGATGTAAGCATGACGGGATTAGGTTTTGTGACGACATTCCCAATGGCCGTTGGTACGACCCTAAGGTGTTCAATTCAGTTTAAACGTTTACGTTTTGATTTTGGTGCCTCAATCGTAAGGGCTTTTCACAATGTTGAATCACCTGCCGATGAGACTATGAATTATGGTGCCGAACTCGATTCTGAAGATTATGGCAATATGAAGAGGTTCATTGAACAGTATATTCAAAGTCTTCCTCCTGAGAGATTAAAAGATAGTTTGACCAAGCTTGCTCTTACTCAGCATTATGCATCCGAGAAAGAGGGTTTTGAAATGTTTTCTCTTTTACTCTCTTTGTTCAAAGATATTACTCAGTTTGGTGATAAAGAAAAATTTGTTGAATCTATGCTTGAAGAGATCGTGAGAATCTTAAATGGTCAAAGGGCCACAATTTTTTTAATTAACACTGAAACAAATGAGCTTGAAGCTGTAGCCGCTCTTGGATTAGACAAAGAATTACTCAAATTTGATTATCGTAAAGGAATCGCGGGGTCGGTTTTTACCACAGGAGTATCACTAAATATTGATTGTAAAAATGATAAAGTTAGATTTTCAGAAGAGATGGATAAGTTAACAGGTTATGATACGAAGTCGATCATTTGCGGTCCTATTACAAATCGTGAAGACAAAATAATTGGTGTCATTGAAGTATTGAATAAGCGAAATGAGGATCGTTTTACAGTTGAAGATGAAAAGACAATGAAAGTCTTAGCTTTAATCTTGTCATCTGTATTTCATAATTATAATCCGATATCAGAGAAGTCATTAATTCGTCGTTTTTCCGCCCCTTATGATAGAGAGTTCGCGTGGATTGGTCGCTCAGGGCAGACTTCAGAAATTAGAAGAGGTGTCGTGAGATTAAAAGATATTGATTCTCCGTTACTCATTTCTGGTGAGCCGGGAGTGGGCAAAAAATTATTTGCTAGAATTGTTCATAATGAAGGAAAAAGAGGTTTAGCTCCATATTTTGTTATCTCATGTAAAGGAGTTGATGAGTCAGCTCTGAACTCAGAGATTTTCGGTAATGATCATACGCGTAGTAAGTTAGAAGATTGTGTCGGTGGAACAGTTGTTTTTGACGAAATTGGGTTCATGCCTATTCCGATTCAAGCAAAGCTTATTAAGGTTTTAAATGAAAGAAGAATTGAAGGCTCTCATATAACAATCGATGTGAGAGTTATTTTTACATCGAGCAAAAATTTAAAAACGATGGTGGATGAGGAAGGCACATTCAATTCGGAGCTATATAACTTCATCATATCTTCTGAGGTGAATATAGAACCCCTTAGGAAACGGACTCAAGATATAGAAGATTTGCTTAGCTTTTATCTAAAAAAAGAGTGCCGTAAGCAAGGCTTATTGTTAAAAGATTTTTCTGATGAAGTTAAGGAACAAATGACCTCTTACAGCTGGCCAGGGAACGTCATCGAATTACAGAAAGCGGTTGAAAAAGCTGTCCTTTATAACCCCAAAGCCCATGTGATAACCGACCTAGGGACAAAGTCTACACCGATTATAGATGTTTCAAAATCTAGCAACTGTATGCTCGAGAATATTCCTCATGCAGAAGATCCGACCCTTGCTTTGAAAGATCGGGTGGCACTTGTTGAACGTGAAATGATCCTTGCTGAAATTAAAAGGCATAAAGGAAATAAATCCCGTGCCGCTCAAGCCATGGGTATTTCTCGAGAAGCATTAAGGAAAAAAATGCTACTTTCTGATGAAATTCTTGAGTCGATTAAAAATCCACAACCCGCGCAAGAGAAAAAGGCAGCCTAGGCTATCGATTGATCTTGGAATTTCATGATCAATCGATAGTAAGTCCACTAACATATTTGTTTTCACTTACCGATAAGTCAGACACTCATAAGAGGTTTGTTTGAAGCATTTAGGGCTTTTACTAAGTAATTTTAGATTATTAGATCTTCTAGATATTCTAGTTGTTGCCCTTATTATGTACAGGTTCTTAATTATTATACAAGGAACCCGTGCATATCAGATGCTTTTTGGTATTATTGCACTCGCCTTCCTGTGGTGGTTTTCTCAACTCAACGAACTTTATTCGCTCAGTTGGATTTTACAAAACTTTTTTGATTATTTGTTTATCATCATCATTGTACTTTTTCAGGAGCAAATACGAAGTGCACTTGTCTCCATCACGAGCACAAAATTTATAGGACGTTCAGGTCGATCAAAATTTGATCAGCAAATAGAAGAGGTTGTAGCTGCATGCTCTGCTCTGTCACGTGAAAGGACGGGAGCTTTAATCGTATTTGAAAAGAATCAAGGTTTGTTGAATTATTCATCGAGCGGTACGCGATTGGACTGCAGAGTTCATTCTGACATTATTTACTCCATCTTTCAGACGAACTCTCCTTTGCATGATGGCGCGATAGTCATTTTTAATGGATTTATACAAGCAGCAGGTTGTTTCTTACCATTATCCAAAAATGTTGAAATTGATAGGCATTATGGAACTAGGCATCGGGCAGCACTTGGTGTAACAGAAGTGTCTGATGCCGTTGTTGTAACAGTATCTGAAGAAACTGGTAAAATTAATATCTGTTATGGAGGAGTTTTTCATTATGTTGAGAATGAGGAACTTTTGAGAAAAAATTTGAGAAAATTTCTTCTCGAGATTGATCGTGGATCAAGTATTGAAGTTGCTGGACGATCAATATGACTATTCGTAACCGTTTAAAAAAGCATTCACTTAAGTTTTTGTCTCTTTTCCTTTCTATATTCCTTTGGGCCTACGTATTAAATTCAGAAAAAATGAGCTTTGAAAAAAGCGTAAGTCTTGACTACATTCTTCCGGATGACATGATTTTTGCTCAAAAGCCCCCTCAAGAGGTTACTTTTCAAATCCACGGTCCTAAGGCATTCATCAAAGCTATTAGTGAAAGGGAAGATCGCTTAGTTATTGACTTGAATAGGGTAAATTCAAAAAGGCAGCTCTTTTTTCAAGCGGATGTTAATCCAGCTCAGCTAAGTTTACCATTAGGAATGGTTGTTCAAAGGGTTCTTCCTAGGAAGATTCCAATTCGTTTGGAGCATAAGTCTTCTAAAATTGTTCCTGTTAAACTTGAATTCTCCGGCCATTTACCCCAAAGGGTTGTTTTAGCTAAGTCCCAATTGATTCCAGCGGAGGTTGAAATTTATGGACCGCGATCTTTAATTGATGAATTAAAATCTGTGAGTACACGTCCGGTTGTTTTAGATACTCTAATAGGTCAGGAATTTACGATTGTTGAACTCGCCTTGCCTGATGATCGTTTTAGTTTTGCGAATGAGTCCAAGGTGAATCTTAAATATGAAATAAAAATTGATAGTTCTCCGCTTACTCTCAGTCATGTCCCCATAAAATTCCTCTCAAAAAATAATTCATTTAGGACCAAGACAAAAGAAGTGACTTTAAAATTGCTTGTACCAGAAAGCATTTTAAAAAACCGATCAAACATATCCTCTTCTATTCAGGTATGGGCAGATGTTCCTGACAGGGGAAAGGGCAAAGCTGAGATACCCTTAAAGGTCGTACTTCCCCCTAGTATTCAGCTACAAGAGATAAGCCCTAAGAGCATTATTGTTAATATGCAATAAAATGGTATAGTAAATTTAGATCATTTTCATTCTTAAAGAGAGTCTTTATGTCTGGTAGAAAATTGTTTGGAACCGATGGCGTACGAGGTAAGGCCAATACCTATCCAATGACAGGGGAGGTTGCCTTTGTGCTTGGTAGGGCGGTCACTAGCTATTTTCAGAAAAATTTTTCAAAAAAGCCACTCATCATTATTGGTAAAGATACTCGCTTATCCTGTTATATGCTTGAACAAGCTTTTTCGGCAGGTGTTTGTTCTCAGGGAGGACGAGCTATCTTAACTGGACCTCTGCCAACTCCGGGGGTTGCTTTTGTTACTCAAAGCATGAGAGCCGATGCAGGTGTGATGATTTCTGCTTCACATAATTCTTTTGAAGATAATGGTATTAAGATCTTTGATCGGACAGGTCACAAACTTCCAGATGAGATTGAACTTGAATTGGAGAGGATGGTTTTAGATCCTGCCCTCATTTCAGTTAGGACGGGTGATCAACTCGGTAATGCGAAACGATTAGACGAGGTTATTGGGCGTTATATCGTTCATACCAAGGCTGCACTCTCTCCACAATACTCACTTGAAGGTCTTAGGATCGTTGTTGATGGGGCCAACGGTGCCGGCTATAAGCTCGCTCCACTAGTTTTTGAAGAGCTAGGAGCAGAAGTGATACCTCTAGGTAATACTCCTAATGGGATAAATATCAATAAGTCTTGTGGTGCTCTTCATCCACAGCAGTGCGCAGAAACAGTCCGCAAATACCGTGCAGATTTAGGCGTATGCTTGGATGGTGATGGAGATCGTTTAACAATTGTAGATGGAAACGGAGATGTTATTCATGGTGATCGATTGATTGGATTATGTGGGAAATTTTTAAAAGACAATCAAGAGATTGGTCCCACCAAAGAAGTTGTCGGTACAGTGATGAGCAATTTTGGTGTCGAGCATTACTTGCAGAAATTAGGTCTTAATTTTATTCGTACTGCCGTCGGAGATCGATATATTGTTGAGCATATGAGGCAATCTGGGGCACTTTTTGGAGGAGAGCCATCAGGACATTTAGTTTTTAAGCGTTATTCCACAACTGGTGATGGAATTTTGGCGGCACTAAAGGTCATCGAGAGCATTAAGTTTTATGACAAGGACTTAGCTGAATTAACAAATGAAATAGAATTGTTTCCGCAAAGATTGGAAAACGTATTAGTCCAAAAAAGAGTTCCCTTTGAAACTGTTCCTGAAATTCAGAAAGCATTGCAACTGGGACAGGAAAAATTGAAAGACGAAGGACGCATTCTTTTGCGTTATTCGGGCACAGAATCTTTGGCAAGAGTCATGGTAGAAGGGAGAGACCAGAATTTAGTAAGTAGTCTTTGCAGTGAAATAGCCTCTGTTGTAAACAAGGCTTTAGGCTAATTATGAAATTTGCTCGACTGGGTGTTAATATTGATCATATTGCAACTTTACGTCAGCAGCGAGGTGAATACTATCCCGAAATAGCCCGAGCTGCAGATGTCGCATTGGCAACGGGGGCCCAACAGATTACGATACATTTAAGGGAAGACCGTCGTCACATCCAAGATCGCGATGTTCCTGAAGTGCATGATTTGTGTCGACTCTTCAAACTTCCATTTAATCTCGAGATGGGCTGTTCTGATGAAATGGTAAAAATTGCATGTCTCCAAAAGCCTGACTGGGTGTGTTTGGTTCCTGAAAAACGTGAAGAGAGAACTACCGAAGGTGGTCTTGATGTTTTGAGTGCGGTTAATTTTGAAAAAATAAAGTCTGCTTGTGAAGTTATTAAGTCGCAGTCTGCGCAAACAAAAATTTCACTTTTTGTTGAAGCCCGTTCTGATATCTTGAGGAAGTGTTTGGAGTTGAGTGCTGATGCTGTTGAAATTCATACAGGCGACTATGCAAAAGATTTTTTGGATCAAAAAGACATTTCTAAACATCTTAAAGCCTTTAAAGAAGGAAGTCTTATCATTAAGGCTGCAGGCTGGGGATACCATGCAGGTCAT
>CANFNX010000017.1 GCA_947448495.1 Bacteriovoracaceae bacterium
ATGCCTAAGCTGGAAGTCCTCGATCAAGCAGGACTTATGATTAAGCGTTTCACTGAAGCAGATATGACATCATTTAATGACCCAAGCTTTTCAAAACTTTGGGCCTTTAATTCAACCGCTGGTATGAATGTTTCAGAAGCCTATGACACTCTTTCAAATACGAACCAAGAAGAAATCATTGTAGCCGTTGTTGATACTGGTGTTGACCATAATCACGAAGATCTAAAAGACATCATGTGGACCAATGAAAAAGAAATTCCTGCCAACGGAATAGATGACGATAACAATGGTTACATCGATGATATCCACGGAATTAACACTCTCGTGCGCGATTCTCAAGGACGTGCCACAATGAATACCATGGCCTCTCACTGGCACGGTACACACGTATCTGGAACAATCGCTGCCACTCAAAACAATGGGATTGGGATCACTGGTATTGCGAATAAAGTAAAAATTATGGCCATAAGAACAGTTCCAGATGATTCTGATGAACTCGATTCAAACATCGTGGAAGCTTACAAGTATGCTGCTCAAAACGGTGCTCGTTTAATTAACTGCTCTTTTGGTAAATCAAACAATGAAGGCGGGATGGTCGTTAGAGATGTTATCAATGAAATTGGAAAAAAATATAACACACTCGTAATTGCCTCTGCAGGTAACGACTCAATGGGGCCTTACAGCTGGCATGACAATGATAGCAGTCCAAAATACCCTGCCTCATTTGATAGCGAAAACCTACTGGTGATTGCCTCTACGACAAGCTCAGGTGGACTTTCATCTTTCTCGAACGTTGGTAAAAAAACTGTTGATGTGGCAGCTCCAGGTTCAAACATTTTTTCAACGATTGTAGGAAATAAGTACGGAATGGCTTCAGGAACTTCGATGGCCGCCCCAAACACAACAGGTGTAGCCGCTATGGTTTTAAGTCAGAATCCAGGCTTGACTGCAGTAGAACTTAAAAATCTTCTTATGAAATCTGTGACTAAAGTGAGTGATTTCTCTGATAAGATTTCATCTGGTGGACGAGTGAATTTGAAGTCCGCCCTCGCCAAAGCGAAGAAATAGTAAATTAAAAAGGGAGCTTTAAGCTCCCTTTTTTTTTGCTTTTGAAAAATGCTCTAAACTTAACTCTTCCCATGCTTGCATCATTTTTTCTTCTTTCTTTGATTTCTCATGGTCATAACCTAACAAGTGAATAAATCCGTGCATAAAAAGATGAATGAACTCATCGTGGTAAGAGATTTCAAAGTCTCTGGCCTGCTTTTGAGTTTTCTGATGGCAAATCACTAAGTCCCCCAGGAAGACCTCTGGCCCAACAGGATCATTTTTTTGAGGGGCCTTGCGGAGTGACTCAAATCCAGGAAAAGATAAGACATCAGTCACTTTATCTTTAGATCGATACTCAAAATTGAGTTTTTTAATTCTCGACTCTCCACACAGCGTAATAGAAACTCGGTAAGGTTTATTTAAATCATTCCATCTTGGATGAATGAAGTCATCGTTGGCCATCAACTTCGCCATTACCTTAACAGCTAGATCTAACCAGCCCAAAATCGCTTTTTTTTCTTTGGCAGGTAATTGAACAGAGCAGTAAAAATCAAAAGAGATCAAAGGATGTTTCTTCATAAAGGTCATGTTATCCTTTTATAAGATTGACGGCAATCATGAAGGAGCTCCCCTTGAAGCACGAAGAACTCATCAGATGCATCGAAGTCATAGAACGGTTGCGCCACCCTACAAAGGGCTGCCCCTGGGACTTGGAACAAACTCATCAAAGTCTGCTTAAGTATCTCTTAGAAGAATCCTATGAATACATAGAGGCGACAGAACTTAATGATCCGAAGTTAATGGAGGAAGAATTAGGGGATGTGCTTTTGCAAATTATCCTCCATTCAACAATTGCCTCAGAGTCTCATCATTTCACCCTCGATTCCGTTGCTAAGACTCTCAAAGACAAAATTATTCGTCGTCACCCTCACGTTTTTGGTGACCAAGACCTACCGTCTCAGCTCACCAGCGATGAAGTTCTGGCAAACTGGAAAGAGATAAAAACCCAAGAGAAAGGCCCCACCAAATACTCAATCGATAATAAATGTCTGCATGCTCCGGCGCTTGAGTCGGCCTACAAAATTGGTGTCAAATCCACGAAGGTGAATTTTGATTGGGAGAACTATTATCAAGTGATGAACAAAGTGGAAGAAGAATGGCAAGAAGTGAAGGAAGAACTTCCACCAGGTGGAAAGTTTGATAAAAATCGTGTGAAAGAAGAAATCGGAGATTTACTTTTTTCAGTGGCCCAACTCGCAAGACACCTCGAAATAAATCCCGAAGAATGTCTGAGAGACGCTAATAAGAAATTTATTAAACGTTTTCAAAAAGTCGAAGATACAGTCAAGGCCAAAGGCAAAACTCTTGAAGGAACTGCTCAATCAGAACTGGAAGAAATTTGGGTAAAGGTCAAAAAACAATGAAATTAAGGCGAGAATTAATCAAACGACTTCCGCAACAACGACTTTACCAACTTTCCGTACCTATTATTGGGCTCACCGGGGGGATCGCAACGGGAAAAACCACCGTATCCAATCTTCTTAATCAAAAAGGTCTTGCTGTCATAAATGCGGATTCGCTCGTAAAAGAAATTTATTCTTGGCCGGAGACGATTCAATTTGTTCAAGATCATTTTCCCCATGCTATAGCAGAAGAGAAGATCCTTTTTCCCATTTTGCGACAGACGGTGTTCAATAATCTTGCCGCCAAAGACCTGATTGAAAAATTCATCTACCAGCGTTTACCCCTGGCCTTCCAGTCAGCTTTTGAACGTCTCTCTTCTCCTGCATTTGTGATTTATGATGTTCCTTTGTTGTTTGAAAAAGGTTTAGACCAATTGGTCGATACTACGACATTGGTTTATGCCCCACGAAGTGTCCAAAAAGAAAGACTTATTAAGAGGGATCAAATCTCATCAGCACTGGCGGAGAACATTCTCGATCAACAGATGGATATTGAGACCAAAAAAACTAAAGCTGAGTTTATAATTGATAACACGAAGACAGACACTGAACTTTTGAAGGAAGTTGATAGCTTCCTTCAAAAAGTTATTGAGTAGTTAGTTCTGAAGTTGAATTTCTATCCCATCAATTTCACGATTACCATTAGCAATATCAAATGGGTTTCGATATGTTTTTTTATCGATAACCTGACACTTGCCTTTGGCATAATCCCAAACAGCTCCTAAAAAGAAAGACTGATTTTGGTACTTCACGCACTTCAGGCCAGTATCGCAAGCAAATTCAAATTGTCCATCTGACGTCCGTTTGCCATTTTCGTAAACAGCACAGTTTTGACCTTCTAATCCTCTCAACTGACATGAGAAGAACTGTTCGCGGCCATTTTCTTCACGGCAGCGCGGGAAATTCTGGAGTTTCGCCAGAGAAATGATTTCGTGGTTAAACCAGTTATAGCAGTGTTCGTCTTTGATGCACTTGGTTTTGGGATGAGAAAAGGTCAATCCTGAGACGACGTTTTTCATCATGACATCCAAAGAATTCGTTACAGTGAGTGCTTTATTCAAATGTGCATTTAAAAAATCTTTATGACAGAGCTCGGAAATGTACTTTACAGTGACGGACTGATTTCCAACATACTCTGGTAAGGAAATCCTTCGCGAAGACAAACTTACCGTGTTTGAGAAAGTCTTTGAGACACTCGCATTTCCTCCAACTCCCAAATATGAAAAGCCACCTGCACCAGCATAATCAGTTGAGAAATTTAAATCCGCTTCACAGGTAAAAAAAGCATATCTCTTAACTTGCTGTCCATTCTTAATAACAATTTTTCCATAAGCATCTCTCTTCCAAAAATCAAAATTCCCACCATCCACAATCACTGGGCTCATACCTTCTGCCATAATCACAGCATTGGTTGAATAATTTTTTCTAAAATTGATTGAAGGCCCGGCTTCAAGGGTTGCTCCTAAAAATGAAACCTTCACTTGCATCGAGACTTTAGAATCAATACTGGTCACTTCACCGGTTTTTATCGTTTGGTTACTTGTCGAAACCCAGCGACTACTCTCTCTTTCCGAAACAAGAGATTCAAGGATCTCAGCTTTGTTATTGTATTCCCGGCGGTCTCCGTCATTTGCAGCTTTTTCCGGAACCTTGGTTGTGACGGCATCAAAAACTTCTTCGTTTAAAAAATTATTCCGCGCTTGGACTTGTTTGAGCATAACAGATTGGACGTTTTCTAACACCACGGGCTCACTCACAGAGCCAGAATCTATATTTTCCAAAGTTTTTTGAGCTAATTCAGAAAGCTCCTCTTTCATCTTGGGATCTACTAGTTCTAAATCTTTTTCAATTTGAGCTCTGATTTCTTCTTTCGCAAGCTCTGGAGATTCATGTCTATCCAAAGCAGCTTTAAACGCCGTAGAAACCTGGAGACGGATTTTGTCTGCTAGTAAGTTGGTTTCATTCTCAGCACGCTGATCGAGTGAAAGGCCATTTTTCTCATACACAAGTTCTCGCTGATACGATTCAAAAGCGAGGGCAGGAACAAGTTTTTGAAGCTTCATGAGAGCCTCAACCTTCAACTGCTTTATATGGAAGTGTGACCCCCCATAACTGGAGCAAGAGAGTAGTGTCGCTAAAATTAACCATTGCTTGTTAAGCATAAATTCTCCCGATTGATGCGTAACAGCATAATAAGAAGAAAGTGAAAATTGTTCCTTAAGAATTTTGGTAGGATGAATATTTTACAGGGGTCTTATGTCTTGTTATTTTGAAGAGTTAGGCCTGATTCGAGGTGGGCAACAACCTCAGAGCGGCTCCAAGGATCAATAAAGGACAGACTTCGGGCCAGAAGCTGAAGACCCTGCCGGTTCTTATTTCCCTTTCCGTATTTTGGGTCTCCCATCACTGGATAACCATAGGCCTCTAGGTGACGACGAATTTGGTGAAGTCGGCCTGTTTCAATGGTGAGTCTTAAAAGACTTTTGGTTTCGTCATTGGCCAAAACTTCAAAATGTGTCGTTGCAGCTTTACCATCGAGTGAATCGTTAATCGTATGCTTGAGTCCTCGTTCTAGCTGCCCTTTAACGATGGCCTCATAGGTTTTCTGAATCTTATTTTTCTGAAAGAGATCTCCTAACTTGGCAGCCGCTTCAGAAGTATGCCCAATAATCATCAACCCTGCAGTTTCACGATCTAATCGATGGACGAGATAAACGTCTTTTTTGCGAATTCGTTCAACGTATCTTAAAAGAGAGGTATGGTCTGAGGTCTGTGTTCCCTGGGGAAGAACACCGGCAGCCTTAAACCAGATACTATAGTGAGAAGACTCATAGAGACAATCGGCTTCAGTGATTTCAGGGATAGAGAGTATCTTAGGATCATAATAGAAAGTGATTTTATCCTTAGGGTCCATTTCAAGATGAAGCGAGCGGATTCGAAGAATTTTTCCCTTGCCCTGCTTTTGAAACCAAACAGCCCCTTTGGCAGCAGCGTCAGCGAGAATTTTAAAATCAAAAGAAGTTACTTTTTGTAACACTTCACCCAATTTGGTTTTTGAAGTGAAGTGCTTAGAAACGAGTATTTGATAAGTCTTCATTAAGAAAGAAAATGATCCAGAGACGTGCTTTCTTCACGCTGAACCACTGGCCTTAAATCTTTCTTGAGCAATCCGTGTAGATGCTTAAAGTTTTCTAGAATTTTACCTTCTTCTACATTCAAATGCTTTTGAATATCGATAAGCGCCTCTCGAAGCTCATGATCTTTTTGAGTCGTTTGAAACTGAAAAGAGGTTTGTTCCAACGGATTTTTTTCATTGATCATGGTTAATTTCGCTAAAAGAACATCGACTTGAGAAAGCTTCTTGTCCAGATTACTGACACCCAGATCAAGACGAGCAAGTTCATCCTTGTAACGAATGGCCAATTTTTGCTGATTCTCATCTAAGGGAGGTAATTGAGACAATAAAGAATTATTTAGGGAAATCAGTCTTGCCTTAATTTCCATTAATTCAAATTTAATTTTTTTATATTCGCTTTTTGAAGAATCTAATTGACCCAGGATCTCCATTGATTCCTTACCTTTTTTCATAGATTCGAGGGTGAGATGATGGAGTCTTAAAGCTTCATTTTTAAAATCATCATTCTGCTGAAGAATTGATTTGTTAATATGCATGAGGGATTCTGTTTTCTCTAAAGAACTCACAACAGAAATCTTGAGTTCATTTGCAGCCTTTACTTCCTCACGTGCCGTCTGCCGCTTTTCCTCATCTAGATCCTGGTGATAATGGATAGTTTCCTTGAGTTCAAGGACCTCTTTTTCAAGATTATTAATTAAATAAAGAGATTCATTTTTCTCATTTAAAGTCCGGTCATGCAATTGGGCCAATTCATGATAAAGCTCCCTCAGATCATGATGGAAAAAATCTCTTTCAAGAATTTTCAGCTCATCCTCATCCAACTTAGATTCATTCCAGAGCTGAATAAAACGAGTCATCGTGCTCTTTGAGAGATTAATTTGTTCATGAATAGATTCATTAACTGAAACCAAAGGGTAAAAAAAGACCATCACCCGCTCTTCGCGGTTGGCCGTAATTGGGGTCACATACATCTCATAAGGCTGCGCCGGAGCCAGCTCATCCTGTTTCACTTTCACAGGATATATACCAGCAATCTTATTAACCATCGCCTGATAAATAGGGTCTTCATCTAAGTTGAGGTAGTCTCTAACATAATCCCAGTTAAAAGCATCAGATCGAACTTCTTCTTCACTCAAATAAAGTTGATCCAAGAATAAGTGGTTAAACCATGAAAGTTTAAAATTTAGATCAATCATGCAACCAGCAAAAGGCAATCCTTCATGCAGTAAGGTCCCAAGGTTCAATTTAACCTTTAATTGGTCCATTAGACGTACAATCTCTTCTCGAGTTGAATCAGAGTATTGATCCACCAAAAAACGTTGATCGCCTAAAATTCCATTCTCAATAACAGATTTCACTTCTTGCTCAATTTGAAGAGAAATCTTTGATCTTTGCCATCTAAATAAGTAGGCCAGCCCCATCCAAGAAACGACGAGAAAAGCCACGATCCCACACAGGAATATAATTAAGCGATTTTGCTTTTGAGTACGAAGGTCCTGAAGATTAAGCGCCTTCTTATCAACATCAATGAGCCACTGGGCAAGATTCAAAGAAGCTTGGTTGATATGAGTTTTCAAATTTCGAGAATGAGAATTTAAACTTCCCAGTAGCTCCATTTCATCATTCATTGACTCAAAGCGATTTTTAAATGTAGCCTTTTCTCCCTCATCGAGAGTTGAATTTTGAATGAGTCGATCTAAGCTGTTCAAGTCTGTCTTTAAGTAACTAATCTGAATTGATCCACCTACATTCTTGGGATTAAGTCCTTCCAAACGATTTTTCATTTTCTCAGCGATCGATTCAACTGTTCGATATTTTTTTGAAGACGCTACATCATGCAAACTATGAACTTTTTGGCTTAGGATTTTTAAGGCATCAGCAGGACTGCTCATTCCTGAATTGTTGCTAATGAGCTGATTAAAGGTCCGAAGACTTTTGCCTAGCTCTGGAGAAACTTTGATCTCAAGCAGCTCTTCTGTTTCAGCAATTCTACGATTAAGATCACGAAGTTTTTCATGGGCATGATCTGACTCGGCCCAAGTAAGAAATTTTCCAATTTTTTCAAAGCTTTGATCTTTCTTAAGGTCTCTAATGTACTGATTCACCTTAAGGACTTGTTCTTCTTCTGTCTTTTGAAGATTATTTAACCTGAAAGCAAACAGGGTCGCTCCAATACCTGAAACGATGGAGACTAAGAAAATTGAGTGGATCGCCCACTGTCCATGATTGAAGGTTTTTTTCCAATCCATGATAAACCCTTTGTGTTCGTTAAGATCAATATTTAATCTTCTGACATTTAAGAGTGGATTGAAAAGATTTAAATCGATAGGGGCATCTTAGGGGCAGAAAACAAAAAGGCCCTCACGAGGAGGGCCTTCCCAACAATCTATTTAAATTTTAAATTAACTGGCAGCTAAATCTTCGTGGGACTCAAATTGGTTACGAAGTTTTGCCTTAAGCTTGAGGATCGCCTGCGTATGAAGCTGAGACACTCGCGACTCAGTCACATCAAGGACCTGACCAATTTCTTTAAGGTTAAGATCCTCAAAGTAGTATAGTGATAGAACTAAACGCTGCTTTTCAGGTAGTGACTTAATTCCGTCTTTAATGATTTCCTGGGCACGTTTGTAACCAACAGCATTTTGTGGGTTAGCCGAGCGAGAAGTCTCCATGAGAGACACCATAAGCTTCTTGTCACCCTTACTCATGGCCGCTGCATCTTCAATATTTAATAAAGAGACAGATTTAGATTTATTGATAAGTTCATGGAATTCATCCATTGAACATTGAAGATGCTCACACATCTCCTCATCTGTAGCTGGACGACCAAGATCTTTTTCAAGCTTGGCGTAAGCTTTCTCAACCACTTTAGCTTTCTCACGAACAGAGCGTGGAACCCAATCCTGAGAGCGTAATTCATCGAGGATTGCTCCACGAATACGGAATTCAGCATAAGTTTTAAATTTGTTATCTCGAGTTGGATCGAACTTTTCAATCGCATCCATCAAACCAATCACTCCACATGAAATCATGTCATCGAGTTCTATATTTGGTGGAAGACGTGAAGCAATCTTCTGAGCGATATATCTAACGAGCGGGGCGTACTCAAGAATAATCTCGTCCTTAACCTTTGGCTCGACAGTTGAGCGGTAGTCTTTGAGATTCTTAAGTTTGGCCGTGAGTGATGACATGGGTTGCTCTCCTTAGCTTTTACCGTTTAGTGAACATCGTGTTCATGGGCCATAAGGCTTGTGCCCAGTGATTGAGCGGCCGTTGGTCCACCATCTTTTTCGGTGAACCCATATAAAAGTTTAGCGAAGTTTTTGTGCCATTCACTTTTTGTTTCAGATAGGAAAAAAGTATCAAATCCCTCGGCAGAAACTTCCACTTTCTTCACTCCACCTAAGACATGCATCTTGGAGTTTAAAAAGTTCTGGATGGTTTCAGTCAATGTTGTAACAACTTTTTGATACTGTTTTTCTGTCTGGTACATATTGACCATGAGATGGTTCTCTTTAATCCCAAATCGGCTTTGAAGGAGCTTTACCAATGAATATGAATCTGTGATGGATGATTTATCTGGAGTCACGATAATCCATCGATGGTCACAAAAAGCATTTAAGGTAAGAGCTTCTCTTGAGACTCCTGCCGGACAATCTAATAAAATATAATCGTACTCATGCTCGTGAGAAGAAATGATATCAATAATGATTTCTGCAAAATTGAGCTTACTTTCAAAGAGCTCAATTGAACCATTGCAAGCAGGCAGAAGATGAAAATTTCCTTGTTGAATCAAGACTTCTTCAAAAGGTGATTCAGCTGAAAGTAATTTTTCAAACTTATTATCAAGCGGCAAACCAAGTTTAATGGCGGTATTTGAGAGATTAGAATCGCAGTCAATAAGGAGCGTGCGATAGCCGGCTTTAGCCAACTCCTGAGCCGTTTTTAGAGCGATAGAGGTTTTCCCTACTCCACCCTTACCACCAGTCACAGAAATTTTTGTACAAGGCTTAAATCTTTCAACAGAGAGTGATCTTGAAGAAGACTTCTGATTTTTGTTAGAACTGAACGAGTATAGCCACTCACTGGTCTTGTGCATAAACCTCCTGTCACTGCACGGGCCTGACATCCTGTCTGGCCTTGTTAGCTTAAGAGAAACTTAGAACTGAAAGAGACCTGACATCAATCTTTCAGCCGTTGCGCTTTCAATATCATCTGGAACAACTGGGCCTGTTCCAAAGAACTTAAGTGGCAACTTATTGTGGGATTTATGAACGTTGTAAAGGGCCCCAAAGTTCATACAAAGGTCCACATGAGAAATGATAACACCGTCTACAATGTCCTTGTATCGGGCAATTATTTTTCTATTATAAAGTTCTGAGTGAATAGCAGAAAGTGTGACTAGCACTTCTACGTACTGGAAACCACGTTTCAAAGTCTCAACGAATTTTTTTGACTCGTCAGTATGTTTAGTATTCAATCTCACATCGACTAGGACAGATTTACCCGCTTCCATTGCTTTACGAGATAGGCCTACCACTTCAGAGAAGCTTTGCACCTTTTCCACACGGATGCCAAATACCTGAGCGGCAAAATCAGTACTTGCATTATTAATAGCATCCTGAGAGTACTGAATGACCACGACATCTTTTTTGAGTACGGCAATTTTCATTCCCATTGTGCTCTGGCCAGAAGCCGCTTCAGAAATAAGAACAGTCACAACAGGTGCACCATTTTCAATTTTAGCGAAAAGAGGAATGCCAGTATGAATAGAGCCGGCCATTTCTTTTAAAGCAAATTCAAAGACGATATCTGGATTCTCTAAATCCTCTTTCGAAAGATCATAATTGGCTTTTTTAATCAGATCGAGAATATGAGATTCATCTACATCTAAAGTTTTTAGAGTCGTTCTGAGTTGAAAAATACCTTTCGATTCGGTGAGATGCTTTTGATTAAATTGATAGTTCTGCGAGAGTTCTAAAATCTTTTGTTCTAAAAGCTGAATTTTATGCTGCTGAGTTCGCATTTCTTGTCGAAGTTCATTATAAGATTCACGGCTCACTTGCCCGCTCGCCGTTTGTGCGGGAGCTGCTTGCGACTCACGTCTGGCCTGAGACTCTACTGGCTCATCGGCCTGCTGAGGAGCTACTGGACGCGATGGCTTTTGTGGTTGGGTCTGAACTGGTGGTTCAGAGTACTTTCCTCGGGCCTGAGGTCGAGAATATACAATGGGTTCATCATCTTCAGAATCAGTATCAAAACCAGAATCTTCTCCGTCAGTTAAAAAATCATCAAGGCTGTTTTTAATCATTGAAGATGTTTTGTTGGTGACATCGGCAAGACTTGCGGTTCCTTTGGCAAGTGTGTTCACCATTTTATTTAATCCGATTGAACCGTAACCGGAAGCCTGTCCACTTTGGGAAGCCCCTTCAGATGTATTGTATTTCGTAATCGTCTCCTTGATGGAGGAAGCATTTTTTTGATAAAAAGCCTCTTTCTGTTCTGGATTTAAAACCTTATCAACCTTGGCTTTTTTCTCGTAACTTCTTTCTGAAATAGCTGCTGTGATTTCAATTCGTTTTTTCTTAAAAGCACCTTTAAGACCATTATTTGTAATTGTCTTCAGTATAATAGCATCAGGTCCAAGCTCAACCTTGACCGCTTTCAGGGCCTCTTCTAACGTGTCAGCTTCGAACTTCTTAACGAACATTCCTTAATTCCTTAAAGTCTTACAGTTCCGAGAGATCTTATATTCACATCTGGGCTAAGTTCATTATGACTCACCACAATCAGGTTGGGAATGAATTTCTCCGTCAACTTCTTGAAATGGCGTCTGATCACTGGAGAACATAGGACCACCATCTTCTCTCCTTGCGAGGTCGCTTCTTCAATTTTTTCATTCAAAGATGCAAGGATGGTCTGAGTTACTTTAGGATCAAGATTTAATTGTGAGCCACCATCGGTTTGAATGATCGCCCGTGCCACAGCTTGCTCTAGACCAATATCCAGAGTGAATAGTGTCACTTCACCAGTACCATTTTTAATTTTCTCAGTGATCGAGCGATAAAGGGCCTGCCTCACGTATTCGGTCAAGGCATCTGCATCTTTTGTCGCAGTTCCAAATTCGGCCAGAGTTTCTAAGATTGTTCTTAGATCTCTGATTGAAACACCTTCACGCAGTAAGTTTTGAAGCACCTTTAAGACAATTCCAAGAGTCAGAATGTCTGGAACCAAGTCTGATACCACTTTAGGATTTTCTTCTTTGAAGGCATCAAGATTTTTCACGAGTTCCTGACGACCGAAAAGTTCACTTAAATTAGCCTTGAGAACTTCAGTTAAATGGGTCGCAACAACAGTTGAAAGATCAACCACCGTGTATCCGTTATACTGGGCTTCATCTTTGCGGTCATCTGTAATCCAAATCGCAGGAAGACCGAAGACAGGCTCCTTGGTCGGAATCCCTTCCATTTGCTCAATGACTGTACCAGGGTCCATCGCCATCAAATGATCAGGCATCAATTCGCCTTTAGCGATCTCGATTCCTTTCATTTTGAGGGAGTAGCCACCAGGTTTTAACTCAAGGTTATCTTTAATTTGAACTGACGGAATGATAACTCCCCAGTCCAAAGCAAATTGCTTCCTGATTTGCGAAATACGCTCAAGTAGATCACCATTCTGTTCAGCATCAACAATGCTGACAATTCCATATCCAACCTCAAGCTGGACAAGCTGAACTGGAAGCAAGGACTCAAGTGTTTCAGATTTAGATTTAATTTCTTGAACAGCGTTGGTTTTCTCAGCAGCTTTAGCAAGCTCCTTATTTTTTTCAATTTTAAAGCCAGCAAAACCGATCATGGCCCCCATCGCAACAAAGGGCAATCCTGGAAATCCAGGAATGAGCCCAAAGACAGTCATGGAAGCAGCCGTGATATAAAATGATTTAGGATTGGCGGTGAATTCATTCCCTACCTGATTACCAAGAGACTCAGAGTTAGAATTTCGAGTGGCAATAATACCGGCAGCTGTTGAAATAATAAGAGCTGGAATCTGAGCAATAAGACCGTCACCAACAGTTAACAGGGTAAATGTTTGAGCAGCGTTACTGAAGGACATATCTTGTTGGGCCACACCGATGATAATCCCACCGATCATATTAATACCGGTAATTAAAATCCCTGCAATGGCTTCACCACGAACAAACTTTGAAGCACCATCCATAGACCCGTAAAAATCTGCTTCTTGAGCAACTTCAGCGCGACGTCGCTTAGCTTCAGATTCATTAATCAGACCGGCATTTAAGTCAGCATCAATCGCCATCTGCTTCCCTGGCATTGCATCTAAAGTGAATCGAGCAGAAACTTCTGCAACTCGACCAGCACCTTTAGTGATAACCATAAAGTTAATAACAACGAGAATGATAAAGATAACAATACCAACAGCGTAGTTACCGCCCACGACGAAGTCACCAAAAGCCTTGATGATTTCTCCCGCAGCGGCGGTCCCGTCACTGGATCCGTGTAAAAGAATGTTTCGAGTTGAGGCTACGTTCAGTGACAAACGAAAAAGCGTTGTGACGAGAAGAACAGTTGGAAAAGTTGAAAAATCCAACGGCTTTCTTGAATAGACAGCTGTTAAAAGAACGGCCACAGAGACTGCAATTGAAAGAGAGAGCATCATATCCAAAAGAAGTGGTGGTATAGGAACAACCATCACCCCCAGGACCATCATCAAGCCAAGGGCGATGACGACATCTGAATTTCTAGATAAAGTTTTGAACTTTTCAAAGAATCCGTTCATGGATACCTCGCCCATCCTGGGCTAAAATTAAAATTTACTTTAAAGCTTTTTGCTTACGTCTTAATTTATAAACAAAAGCTAAAATCTCGGCTATCGCTTTATACAATGTTCGCGGAACTCCATGTCCCACTTTCACTGTTTTATATAATGTTCGCGCCAACATAATATTCTCAACAATCGGAATATCATTTTCTTTGGCGATTTCTCTGATTCGTAAGGCCAAATGATCTGCACCCTTGGCCATCACGGCAGGTGCTACCATTGTCTCACCATCATACTTCAATGCAACACTAATATGAGTTGGATTAGTAACAATTACATCGGCCTTCTTTACATCATTCATCATGCGCTTTTGCGCCATTTGTCGCTGAATTTGGCGAATACGGTTTTTAACTTCAGGGTTACCGTCTTTTTCTTTCGCTTCTTCCTTCGCCTCTTGTTTGGTCATCATCATTTTTTTTCTGTAGGACCACTTCTCCCAAGCAAAATCGGCAAGAGCAATCACACCAAGACCTAAAAGAACTGAAAATCCAAGTTTCACCATCAAGTACTTACCAAAACCAATACTTTGAGCGGCATCTGCATGAAGAAAGCCTAAGAAGCTTCCAATATTATCTTTCATGACGTTGTAGGTAATAAGAATCACTACAGCGAATTTAAAACATCCCTTAAGCGCCTCAACGATCGCCTTCTTACTTAATAAACGTTGAAATCCTTGGATCGGATTAAGACGTTCAAATTTCACTTCAAGAATTTCTGGAGAATAGAGAAATCCAAATTGAACAAACGATGAAAGAATTCCCAAACAAAATGAGGCCCCAAAAAATGGACCGGCACATTTGACTAAAGTCCATGCCGTTTGCGTGATGACATCGGCAAATTTTTTAGAAGTATAAATGTGTTTGAAATCGAGTCGATAAACCCAGTCAATGTACTCAGTGAACTGCTCGTAAACAAACACACCACAAATGATGAGTGTGAGTAGTGAACCAGATAAAAGGAGCACACTCGAAAGTTCTTTCGATTGCGCAACATCACCTTTCTTACGGGATTCATCTATCCTGTATTGGGAGGGTTCTTCGGTTTTTTCGTCGTCGTCGCTCTCGTCGGCCATCCTATGCCCCTAGTTGGAGAAGAATTGAAACCAATCTCCCAACTTTTCAACGTATAAATCAAAACTCACTTGGAAAAACTCTTCTGCTATTCCTAAGAAGAGGAGTAATCCCAATCCAATATTCACTACAAAGCTCACTTGCAACACATTCATCTGAGGTATGGTTCGGGCGACAATTCCCATCACCAAGTTCATCAAAAGGTTAGCAAAAATGAGTGGCCCCGCCAGAAGGATCGAGGCACTAAATGCTGACTTAAAGAATAACACGAAATACTCTGGGGTTTTCAGCATTTTGTCGGCATTTAAGAAATTGACAGAAAAGAAGGATTCATAGACTCCCTTGAACATTGGCACCAGGGCCCCTGAAGATAACACGAGGATGATCATCGTCCACTCAATCAGGCGCTCAAAGGGACCAACTTGCTGACCCTGAGTGGGGTCAAAATAGCTCACGGAGGCATAACCTACTTGTTGAGTCAGAATACTTCCTGCGGCCACGAATAAACTCATAATTGATTTCACCAAAAATCCAATAATTAAGCCGGTGGTGGTATGAAACATCATCAGCATCCAGATGTTATCCACACCTACTAACTGAACTTCTGCAAGAAGTGTGCCCTGAGTTCCCGGGAAAAAAGCATAGGCCACCAGGAAGCTGGTCAAAACTTTAATGATCATCGGGACAGAAAGATTATCAAAAAGCGGCAACTGGAAGAGCACAGCAATCCAGCGAGAGAAGCCTATCCAGAAGGCCAGGAATAATTGCTGATCAGGAATGGTAAGATTCATCAGCGTCTAATCAATTCAGGGATGCTGGTAAATAAATCATGAGTATAAGAGACCATCGTTTCCATCATCCAAGGACTAAAAATCACAAGAGCTGCGATAATCACCAAAATTTTTGGAATGAACGAAAGTGTCTGTTCGTTAATTTGAGTCACAGCTTGAAAAATCGACACCAGAACACCCACCACTAAAGCTCCTAAAAGCATGGGAGCCGACAACATGAGTGTCACTTTTATGGCCTGGCCGACGACTTCAACAACAAAATCATTTTGCATTTATAATCCTTAGGTATTGAAGGAGCGCAAGATGGCCCCTGTCACCAACTGCCACCCATCCACCAACACAAAAAGTAAAAGTTTAAATGGCATCGACACCAACATTGGAGGCAGCATCATCATCCCCATCGCCATGAGAACAGAGGCAACCACCATATCAAGAACGATGAATGGAATGTAGAGTAAGAATCCAATTTGAAAAGCCGTTTTGAGCTCTGAAATAATAAACGCTGGTATCACATAATGAGTGGGAACCGCCTTAATATCATCTGGTGCCGGTGCTCCAGTGACATCATAAAATAAACCGATGTCGGCTTTTCTTACGTGCTTTTCCATGAAGGCACGAAGATCAGTTTCTAAACCTTTCAGCGCCTGAGTCGCATCAATCTGCTTGGCCTGATAAGGCACGATTGAGTTTTTATAAATCGATTCCCCTGTAGGCATCATGACAAAAATAGAGAGGAACAAAGCAAAACCAATCAAAAGTTGATTGGGTGGCATATTCTGAGTTCCAAGAGCTTGTCGCATGAAAGACAGGACCACGACAATACGAGTAAAAGAGGTACAAAGAATCACAATAGCAGGAGCTAAAGTCAGGACAGTGAATAGAAGTAGCACTTCCATTGTGTCGACAAGGTTTGTGCCTTGTCCGAAATTAACATTCACACCAGGAAGATTGGTGTTTTGAGCAAAAGCAGAACCGGTCATGAGCAAAGACCAAAGAATAAGAGCAGCTCGAGCAGTAAACTTCATTCTAACCTTTCTCGAAATTAGTTAAACTCAATAGGTTTGAGTTTTTTTGCTTTCTTTTTTAATTCATCTGAAAATTTTACGATATCTTTGGCCACTGCAATCTTAGATAGGCCCTTTTCTTCATTAACAGGGGTAGATTCAAGAATATTTTCTTTAAGCTTTATCAATGTTTCCTCTTCAGAAAGACTTTCGGCTTTCCCCAAGTTGAGATCAAAATTTGTCCCTGTCACGAGTTTCTCGCCCTCTTTGATCAGACCATTGGTATCAGTCATTTCAGATAAAAAAGTGAGACCACTTTCTGAGTTTGCAACGAGAAAAATTTGTTTATGGGCCTTCACAATCATCAGTGAGCGCTTAGGGGCTACGTAAGTCGTGCTTAAAACTTCAATCATCTGGGCGTTATTTAAAAAGCCCAGTTTGCCTTTCTTGAAAACGCCTTTCTTAAGCAGTTGAACGACTCCATAAAAGAGACCTAGAACCAAGGCCAGAAATAAGGCGAATTTTGCGGCATATCCGGCGAATGAGAAATTATCACTCGACCGAATCGCCTTAGGGACAGAAGGATTTTTTGAATCATTAATTTTATTATCAATTTTGGCGACTGCAGACTGCTTCGTATTTATAACATCTGCTTCAACTTCAGTAGCCGTATTAGTTGAAATGTCCTCTTTTTTAGGAGCATTTTCTTCTTTCATCAGTTTATTTAGATAATCTTCATTGAGAATATCTTTTGAAACTTTATTTTCCGTTTTTTGATCAATTTTAGTAACAGGATTATTTTTCTTTTCAACCACAGGTTGAGCAGGGTTTACAGGTTGAATATCTTTAGGCGTAGCTGCTGTTCCTTCGTAGTTGGTGACATTGGCCTTGGATCCGTTACCACGGGGAAACATCACTTCAATCGCAGAGTTTTTAAATCCAAGTTCAACCGAGTTGGCAGAAACTTCATACGGAAGAATCGCTTTAATGACGGCCTTACCATTTAAACTATTTGCAGAAAGCTGAGCTCCGCGTACATTTTTAAAAATCGCCCCAAATCCATCAGCATTGGCTAGAGTGACTTCAATCATTTTGCCATAAACTTTGACATCCGGAAGATCGTTAGATCGGCCATCGATTGCAATGTTTACATATCCAGTAGATCCATTGGTAGTCAGATCAACTGAGGTCACTTTGACACCCGCGAGGGCGAAAGAAGACACTGATAGGGCCAATAAAGAAATTGCGAACATCTTATTCATAACAGTCATCCTTCCTGGTTGACGAAAATACAAACACTTACTTTAAAGATTCAATACGCTCAAGGGGGCTGATGATATCAGTGAGACGAATCCCAAATTTTTCGTTCACCACCACAACCTCACCTCTTGCAACGAGCTTGCCATTAACAAGCACTTCCAGGGGTTCACCCGCAAGCTTATCTAGCTCCAGAACTGAACCTTGTCCCAATTGAAGTAAATCTTTTATGATGACTTTCGCTCGTCCTAATTCAACACTTACTTTTAGTGGGATATCTAAAATGAAATCAAGATTTTGAACCTTAAGCTTATTGAGGGCATCGTCACCCGCCTTAATCTGATCGGCCAATTCACGAATTGCATCTTTGTTTTCTGACATTTCTGTTGAAGCCATATGTTTCTTCCTTTTATCCAATTCTTCTTGTGATTTGAACGGCACGATTGCCTTTATAAACACCAATTAAACATTTCATTTTTTTAGCGTCTTCAATTTCTAGATCCAGTTCACCCGAAACTTCCTGAGAAAGAGGGATAATGTCACCAATTTGAAGACTGATGAGATCGCCAATAGACATTTCTGTTTCGCCAAGTTTTACAATCGCCGTCGCCTCTGATTCTTGGACATGTCCCTGCATGGAACGAGTCCACAGTGTATCAACAACATCGTTGTCGGCCTGAAAGCTTGAAGAAAGTTTTTGTTTAATTGGTTCAATAGTCGAGTATGGAATCACCACCATGATCGTTCCCGAAGCAGATTCAAACTCGACTTCGAAAGTCGTGGTGATAATAACGTCCGAAGGAGGAACAACCCCTACGAACTGTGGGTTAATTTCAGTTCGTGAGTATTGAGCATCAATTTTATGAACAGGCGCCCAAGCATCTTCCAGATCATTGATGGCCATATCCATCACACGTCTCATGAATGAAAGTTCAATTGAGGTAAATTCTTTTCCTTCAATTTTTGTAAATGGACGATCCGTTCCGCCAAAATAGGAATCGATAATGGCATAGGCCAATTTTGATTCGAAAACAATTAACGCCGGCCCACGCAATTCATTAAAACGCATGATACACATGCACGAAGGAATCGGTAGCGTGTTCACAAATTCACCGAACTTTAAAAGGTCAGTCGAAATCATGGAAATAGTCGAAATTTTTCTTAATGAGTTTGAGAGCGAGACTCGAAACTGACGTATGAAACGTTCATAGATGATTTCCAGAATCGGCATTCGGCCACGAATAACCCGATCTTGGTTGGTAAGATCATAGGGCTGGATATTCGCATCACTATCCTGGTCGTCGTCTCCCCCAGTGTCACCACCGAGTTCGCCTCCCCCCGTATCGCTGTCATCGTTTACAGCATTAAGTAAGGCATCTACTTCGTCTTGGCTCAGTACTTGGGCCATGTTCTCCCCTCCTGGGAAATTAAATCTAAGGAGCGTCCTGCTCTTTAGTTAATCTGGAAACTTATGTAATAAATATCTTCAACTCTCCCATCAACCAAAAATGAATTGATCGAAGCTTTGATTTCTTCTTTTAAAAAACTCTTCCCTTCTTTCTTAAGAAGATCTTCAGCACGCTTAGTATTCAAAATACTGATGATAGTGTCGCGAATTTGTGGTTTACGAGCTTCAAACTCTGGCGACTTAGCATCATCACTCATCTTTAAAACAGCATCTAGGCGAACATAACGACGTGGACCATCACCTTGGGCGAGATTCACTGTAAAGCTATCTAAAGGGAGAAGATTTTCTTTTTTTACAACTTCAGTCGTCTTCTGTTCACCAGTGGCTTCCGACGGAGCTGCTTGATTATCTTTTTCTTTTAACAACTGAGTCAGGTCTGGTCTCTTGGCTTCCATATCCATGAACTTAAATTGAAAATAGGCCACCGTTCCCATCGCCACGATGTTGATAATCATGAGTAACATGAGAAGTGGGTTCTTTGATTGAGCAGGTGCCGGTGATGAGTCAACCGATCCTGGTTTGTTTTCTTCAGCCATTTTTACCTTCAGCTAGCTTTCCCAATCCTTGGGAGTCTCTGTCAAAATTATAACTTTCACTTGAGAAGGAAGCAAGGATGTCCCTTAGGGGGAGGAAGAATTTGCCTTATTTAGGGGGGGCGGCAAAATTTGCTCCATCGAAATTGACAGTGGGTTTTAGTCGGGCAAAACAAAAAACCCCGGACATGGCCGGGGTTTGCTTATAAAAAAATATCAGATCAAATTTAGAGAGTAATTTTCCCACGTTTTTTAAGCTCTTCAATAAGACCATCGAAGTGAGTTGTTGGGTAGGCTCCCTTGACTGGAATCCCATTTAATAAGAACCCAGGAGTTCCTTGGAAACCAAACTTAGCAGCTTCGGCCATATCGGCATCAATTCTTTTTTGAACTTCTTCAGACTTAACATCTTTAGCAAGTTTGGCCATATCCACTTTAAGTTTCTTAGCGACTTCTTTTAAGAAAGCTTCACCATTTTGAAGCTTACGCTGATTCTTATAAATTTCATCATGGAACTCCCAAGCTTTTTCTGGGCTTTGTAGACGAATAGCTTCGTAATACTGAGAAGCAGGCATCGCCTGAGGGTGGAAGCTTAATGGAAGATGCTTATAAGCAAAACGAATTTTGCCTTTATATTTAGACATGAGTTCCATCACAGTGTTAAAACCGCGTGAGCAGAAGGGACACTCAAAGTCAGAATATTCAATCAGCGTGATAGGAGCTGATTTATCACCACGAAAGTTTTCATCCGAGCGGATTTCAGCTTCAAGAGGCTTGTTAAAGCTTTCTTCAAGAGCTTTCTTTTCATCTTCTTCGCGTTTTTTTCCTTGGCCTTCTTGAGCAGCTTTCACGGCATTATTAAGAGCATCGATGAATTTCTCAGGGTGAGCTTCAATAGCTTCAGTGATAATTTCAGGATTTTCTTTAATTAATTTCTTCAAATCTTCTTTTGAAGTACAAGCTGTTGCCGCTAACAGGGCCACAACTAAAAGAACTGTCGTTTTCATGTCATTTCCTTTTCTAACGAAAATAGTGAGAGGGATCTCTTTTATTCAACCTATGTTAATGGTACTACGAACTGATTTCAACTAGCGGGCTTATCTTTATCAAAAAAATTCTGAATGAAATCGAGATACTTGTTTAATTTGCGAGTGTAGTCGCGAATATAAGCATAACCCACAAGGTGTACCCGACTAAAATGATTCCCCTTCATAAAAGAACGCATCGTAGAAAAAATCCCAAAGGCAGCTCCTGAAACTTTGTCATAAAGATGAAATCCAAGTCCGATATAAAATGCCACTACCAGAATGATACTCAAAGTCACGGCATCATCTATAATGAATGTTTGGGCCGAAAAAAATCGATTTGATACCTTTGAGTGACTAATGGTTTTCATCGCGAGCTCAACCATATTGTGAAAAATCATGGAAGTGTTCTCTGCAATGAAAACACTCGTACAAATTGCAATGATCACCAGAAGTAATCCGAAATGGAGCATGAAAATTCTGTCAGTCACTGGTTGATGAATTTTTGCATACTGAGGGGGAATACTATTTGTCGTGATCTGCCCTCTTTTGCGGGATTCTCTGAGATACTCAAAAAAGAACTCCGAGAAACGAGTCAGAAGCTTATAGGTGCTGTATTCTTCAAGTTTATAAATGGCATTCGGATTTGCCATCACCTCTTCGCAGTAATCACCGATTGTTTTAAAGGGACGAAGAATAAGCCAACCGACATAGGTTCCAACAAAAAAAAGAAAAATATGGAAACTAAAAAAAAGAGTGAGGTTATCCACCACTTCGGACAACAAATAGTCGTAAAAAACAGACTCATCCACGATGTCACTAAACCCATTGGCCTTAAAAAAGGCATGATTCAAACGCATCACTTGAAACAAAAAAGTGTAAACAATCATATTAATAAGAAAGGAGATTGAACTCACCTTGATCCCCGTCGCAATCATGAAACGAGTGTCCTCGGTCTTAAACAGTCGCTTGAGTTCTTGCTTGGTTGGTCCAATGTAATCAATCATAGTTAAAATTATATACCCAATCTAAGCTATTAAAACTAGGCAGAAAGATTTCTTTTAACCTGAGTGTGCCCCTCAAACTTTAAGGAAGAAAAAATATTTACTAAAGTTTCGGAGGGGATCAATCCGATATGGGTACAGAATCGTCTGTGACGAAGGAGTCTCTTCATGAAAGCGTTACCTAAACTACTCTTCTTTTCAGCTGTGCTCGCCCTCGCTGGGTGTGGCAAAGACAATCAATCGGGAAGAAGTACAAGTGGAATTTATAATTCGCAGTATTGTGTAAGCTACACTCCGAATGGTCAGTGTGCGCAATATCAAAACTACTCCATTGGAAATTATAATTCACCTTATAGCTATCAAGGCATTGGACTAAACCAAGTTCAAGCTGAGAATCCCTGCATCTTAGGAAATTTTGGATCTATGTATGGACAATATCCCTCAAACTGGGTTCAACCTCAAATGAATCGTCAGGTTATTTCTACGCGAGTCAATATTGGCACAGTCGTCCCTCAGGGAGAAGTTTACGTAGGAGTCACATCTTTTGGTGATGTTGCTGCGATTGTTGGAGACGGAAGTCCGTCACCTACATTTGTGGCCTATCTCTGCCCAAGACCAATTTCTGGACAAGGGACTCTCATGCCACAAATTAAAATCGGTTCTTACTCATCATGCAGAATTAACCCAATCACAGCTGCCAATATGGTTTTCCCAGATGGCACTCAGGCCAACTTTAGATGGCCTCAAGGTGGATCATCAGCTGGACGTAAATTCTCATTTTGCTTTTAAAAATTTAAATTTTGATATATTAACTTCAAAAAGGCTCCGCAAGGAGCCTTTTTTATTTGGACGTCTTAATAAAACTCATCACCCCAGACGCAATCGCCTTACTCATTTGATCCATAAACCGATCATCATTCACTTTTTTAAGCTCATCTTTGTTAGAAACAAAGCCCACTTCGACTAGCAACCCTGGCCGCTTAGAAAGCGCCAGGACGTAAAACAAGCCTGGCTTAATGCCACGATCGAGCATGTGATGAGTTTTTATGACGGGTCGAACTTTTTCATAAACGTGACGGGATAATTCTTTTGAATGATGAACGGTCTGCTGAACGACGAGATCAACCAGAATTTGATTCACAATTAACTCTTCGCCCTTAAGATTTAAGTTTTCTGCTCGCTCGACCTTGTTGTTAGCAACATTAGAATTATTATCCAAATAATATAATTCAAATCCGTGACTCTGAGCATTTGTTGAAGAGTTGAAGTGAATCGACAAAAACAAGTCTGCTTTAACGAGATCGGCAAGATCGGCGCGCTCCTGCAAGCTCACTGTCCGATCTAGGCTTCGAGTCAAATAGGCAGTGGTGCTTTTTGAAAGTTCGTCTTTGATTTTTTTGGCCAGTCTTAAGGAGAGATCTTTTTCAAAGATCTTGCGCGTTTTTCGTGCATCAAGATGCCCTACGGCACCCGACTCTTCTCCCCCATGACCAGGATCAATCAAGATGACCTTCGCCATTGTCATTTGGGAAATGAAGAGTATTAAAAGAAGACAAAATTTCATGGAGTGTAAGCTGTTTTAATTTTGTGACGAGGAAAATAAAATGAAAGGATCTGTCGATAATCGTAGCCTCGCTTGGCAAGCTCTAAGGCTCCCAACTGACAAAGCCCGACACCGTGTCCATAGCCTTGGCCCTCAACATGGATCTCATTATTCTTCATGGCCATAATAAAATTATTAGAAGGAAGAACCTCTCGACCTGCAAGATTTCTCAGGTAGGATTTTTTTATAATGTGCAAACGATCACCGGCATAAAGTCTTAACTCTGAGTTGGCCATTGAGTCAGGCATAATACGGATCTCAGTATCAGATATATTGTCTGAGTAATATTTTTTCAAAACTTGATCCACCATAGAGACGAGCTTTTTGTTTTTGATCTTTCCCTGCCAGTCTTTCATACCAGTTTTTTGGCAAAAAGTGCAATTGACGGATCGGTAGCCCTCTTCCACTCCGCCCCAGACTTGATCAGGTCTTAAAGTTTTTCCACCACACTTTGAATGAAAAAAAGCTGGAGAAATTTTTCCCGTTGGCCCAACTAAGATTTCACCTTCTGTTTCACGGGATGCGCGTAGAGTTTTTTCAGTCGCATCAAAAAAGGTACCAGACACCTGATCTTTCTCAGAGGATTCAAGATGATAAAGTTTTGCAGAATCACTCTTTCTGAGGCGCTCAAAGGCATAAGTTCTCGCTGCTACTGCCTGGGCCTTAAGTGCCTCAACTGGCCAGGTGCCATTCATTTCCTTTGAAAGCAAAGTCGTGATGTAAGCTTCCAGTGGAATGGAATTCACGAGATCACAGCTGTTGGCCCCAGTATCAGCTAAAAGTTGTAGCTCACCTTGATATTTATTTTTTCCCCATGAAATGAGGCCCGTTGGTGAGCTGAGTGATGCCACCAAAAGAGAATTTGGGAGGGAGGCTCGTCTTTTGCCTGGCCGACAATTAAAAGAGATCGTTTTGCGGCCAGAATACTGCTGAGATTGACGTAGCGTATGGACGGTCTTTTTCAAGTCCATACCTTCGACCACAACACTATTAAGAGATTTTGCAATCAGAACTTTAACAGATGGAACTGCCGCAGAGGCAGTATTAACCAATAAGAAAATAACAAAACATCCTGTTCTCAACATTAATTCCCTTAATCCTTGGAAATTATCTCGAAGACTCTAAGCTATATTACCTGTAAAAAACAAATAAAGTCAGAGTTTTTTTAACTGCTTCATCATTTTTTGCATGTCTAACCATGCGGTCTTTTTCATATTTTGATTATTTTCTATGATACTAGGGTGAAACAGAGGCACAACAATAAAAGTCCCAATATTTTCTATCTTTCGATTAAAAAACTGTCCATGGACTTGGGTGAGTCGCTCCTGACTCTGGAGAATTTTATGAGTGGCATTTGCCCCTAAGGTCACAATGATTTCAGGGCGGTAGAAAGCCGCTACCTTCATCACTTCTCGCGAAAGATCTTGTCCATGATTCATCACGGGATAGAGGATGATTTCTGATTCATCTAACTTCATCGCTGCTATCATTTTGCTAAAAAATTCAGCTATTTTCGCAGGAAAGGCAGGAAGGAGTTGATTGATTAGGCCCTCTTTCATTTCATCTTTATAGTCTTCAATCTTTCGATATTCTTCCGGAACAAACATGATACGGACCTGTCCTGCAATTTTAGACTGCAAAGTCAGATCCAAACTTTGAGCATCAACACTTAATCCCATCTTTAAGTCTTGATAGGATTGGGCCTGCTCAATTCCGTCCCATACTGGATCAGGACGGTAAGAGATTTCGCCCCCCATGATTTTAATCGATGTGGTCCCCTGCTCCTCAAACTTTTCCTGAGCAAATCTCTCCAGTGACTCTAAAACCTGTCCCTTTTCGGAAAATGTTCTCTCTTTGATAGCAGGTGCTTCATCCACTTGTTTAAAATGAATTTTCTGCGCCCATGAAACGTCCCCGAACAAAGCCTCAGCAAATGTTTTAGGACTAACCGGTTGGCGAAGCTTCGCTAATTTCTGCTTAAACAAATCATCCATACACTTTTTTAACACGATTAGGACGATATTTCCTAGTGCTAAAAATAGTTAAACATCGCTTCCGACTCTCCGAAACGTTATTTAAGCGAGGAGATATTATGTCTGACATTGATTTTAAATTTGAGAATTTTGAAGAATACTTTGGTGGTGCTGAACAAGTTAAGAAAACTATCGATGAATGTAAAGTTTGTGGATCAAAACTACTTCTTTCACACATGCCAGACTATAAAAACCTGCTCGTGCAAGAGACTGCCCGATGCATGGATTGCGGTTGTGGCAATCGCAGAGTGATTCACGTTTTAAATTAAACTTTTTTATCTTCCTCATGCAGATGCGCCCAGAGTGCTTTTGCTTGAGGACTTTTTAGTCCGAAAAAATTCATCAAATCGTTTACTGAATACTCTTTCAATTCATCCTGAGTCATTGTTAATTGAGAAAGAATTTTTTTCTTAACCTCTTCACCGATTCCCTTTACATCATCCACCCACGTAGACAAAACTCTTTTCGACTCTGCCTTATGATGAAGCTTTCGCGAAAAACGGTGGGCCTCATCTCTCATACTGACCACAATTTTAAATAATGAAGGACACTTGGTTAAAATATAAGGATTAGTTCTTCCGGGAATGATGAGTCGCTCTTCTGAACGCACAACTTCCTTGGCACGATAATCCCCAGAAGTCAGATCTTTGGACTTTGCAATACCGACCACAGGGACATCTAAGTATAGCTCGTCCAAAACAGCCTTTACCGTGTTGACTTGAGCGATACCACCATCAATGATAAATACATCGGGCAAATTTCCGTTATCGAGTCGCCGAGTCATGACCTCTTTCATCATAGCAAAATCATTATTTCCCTCAGGCCGCTGCTCAAGGTGATAATAACGATATTTCGCTTTATCAGGTTTCCCCTCTTCAAACACAATTTGCGAGGCCGTCGGAGATGAGCCTTGCCAGATCGCCACATCATAACACTCTAAAATTTGCGGACGCTCTCTTAGATTTAACAACTCTTTGAGTTTATTTAATCCTAGGTAGACACTATCCATATTGGAAATTCGGACCCGCTGAGACTCTTCAGCATGCTTGCGACACATTTCTAAAAGGGGGTCATATTTTTTTGATCGACCTAAAACTTTTTCAACTTTAAAGGTCTTTAAGGCTTCTGGTAAAGATTCTAGTTCCTCATCAGAAAAATCCAGCACGACAATTTCCGGATTCACTTCATCGGCATCTGCATAATATTGCACGACCTTGCTGAGAATCTCCTGATCCATTTCTTCTATCAATTCGCTTTTTACAAAATGAAAGTTTTTTTGTCCGAGGAGCATCCCTGAGCGAATGAGATAAACACTCATATCCACTTCTTCAGTTCCATTCCAAAATGACCAGACATCGATATTTTTTTCAGAATGAAGGGATTCCACTTTTTGATCAAAAGACTTTTGAAGAAATTCATCGAGAATCAATGTGTAATCTCGCATCATGGCCGCCAATTCAAATTCTTCGTTTTCGGCGTACTGGAGCATTTTTTCTTCTAGTTTTTGAATGGTTCTCTTGGCCTTGATTGGCCCCTGAAAAAAACCTGTTACGAGATTTAAATCCTGCTCATACTGCTCTGGTGAAATATAGCTCACACAAGGGGCCGAACACTGCTTCATCTGATAAAGCAGGCATGGAGTTTTTCGACTTCTGAACTCAGTTAAAGAGCAATCTCGTAATGCAAAAGATTTCGTCAGAATTCTTAAGATCATTGAAATGTTCGATCCAGTCGGGAATGGGCCAAAAAGCTCCCTACCCTTGGACTTTTTTGGACGTCGGACATACTCCAGTCGTGGAAAGGGCTCACTCCAATTCACTTGAACATAGGGATAAGATTTGTCGTCGCGAAGGCGAATATTATATTTCGGGGAATGCTCTTTAATCAGATTGTTTTCCAAAACAAAAGATTCAGCGTCTGATCTAGTCAAAATGAAGTCAAACTGATTTACATGACTCACCATATACTCAGTTTTAAGACTTTTTGCGGATTGATTAAAATATGAAGTCACTCGGGATTTTAACTTCTTGGCCTTCCCCACATAAATCACCCGACCATTCTTATCTTTCATAAGATAACATCCTGCTTCTTGGGGCAGTGACTGGGCCTTTTCAAGTAATTCAGTGATGGTTGCCATAGTGAGTTCGCTTTACTGTTAACGCTCTCCTAGGGTATGATAGATAGGTTATGCCCACATGATGCGTTCTCAGGTTCGCTTCAATTATAAACTAAAAGGAAAATTATGTCTCAGTTAACGGTTGGCAAGGATGTGCTCTCTTATTGCACAAAATGTAAGCTAAACCTTGGTCACACTATCGTGGCGATGAAAGACGTGAAACACATTGCTAAAGTTAAATGTAATACTTGTGGCTCTCTTCATGCTTTTAAAGATCCTTCGATGTCATCGAAACAAAATAAAACTCGCACTAAGGCCAAAGGCATTACTCCTTCAAAAGTTATTTCAGTTTCAGATTTATGGATGGAGAAAATGTCGAGTACAAAAAAGAAATCTACACCCTACGCTATGGATACTAAGTTTCATCAAGGTGATATCATTGACCATGTGAAATTTGGCCCGGGTATCGTTGAAAAAGTCGTTGATGATAAAATCGAAGTCATCTTCCGTCACGAAATCAAAACTCTCGTACATAATAAAGCTTAACGAAAAAAGGAGGCCAAAAGCCTCCTTTTTTTTTATCTATATCGACTCTCTTCTTTAACTTCTTCTTCTAAGTCATAGTCTTCATCAGTCGTGATTTCATCAAATGAATAGGATTTGTCTTGCATTGAAGCATCTTCATTGTCCCAAACATCCATCCTTGCTTTAGATCCAACGCTCGAGCTCATAGGAATCCTCGTTCTGGGAGCTGTAGAGACTTGCTCTGAAGGTTCGAATTCCATTTTTTCACGCTCTTCAGCTGACAACTGACTAGTCGCTTGATTTTTTTTAACTAAGGCTTTTAATCTGTTTTTTAAACGATCCCACTTTGGAAGTAAAATATTTCGCACTTGCATCTGGTCCTCCTTGGTCTATGAAAAGACAAGCAGGAGTCATGCCAAAAAAAAGGACATCCGAAGATGTCCTTTAATTTATTTCTTAATGAATTTAGTTACTAAGGGTGATACCAACCGCCACCAACATTACCGCCAAAACTTAATCCGACATTGAGTGGACTGAAGCCAGCATTATAGCCTCCGCCAAAACCACCACCACCGTAGCCGCCATAAGAGCCAGCTCCTGAGCTCATCCCCATTTGATAAGAGACACCTTGGTTTTGAAGCATTTGATCGTAACCTGAAGTCTGCTGACTTGCGGCCCAGTAGTTTCCTTGACCACCATAGCCTCCACCGCCCCATTGAGCTGTACCAGATCCCCAGCCGCCTGGAGTGTATCCACCTGGGCCATAGCCACCACCATTAATTCCACCGGCCATGTATCCGCCGTTCACATATCCACCAGCGATACCTCCGGCAGCATACCCACCATTATATCCACCGGTATATCCGCCTGGGTAACCGCCACCGGCAATACCACCAGCAATTGAAACACCATTTACATATCCACCAGCAATACCGCCCGGGTAACCACCAGCGTATCCACCTGCTACATATCCTCCAGAAATACCGCCTGCGTATCCACCTGGATAACCACCAGCATATCCGCCTGTGACATATCCCCCAGCGACACCCGCTGGATATCCGCCAGCATAACCACCAGTCACATATCCACCGGCAACACCCGCTGGATATCCGCCAGCATATCCACCTGCGACTGCACCACCGACAATTCCTCCAGCAATACCTCCTGGATATCCTCCAGCAATACCGCCTGCATAACCACCAGGGTAACCACCAACATACCCGCCACCGGTTATCCCACCAACAGCACCGCCGACAATTCCACCACCATAAGGATTATATCCACCATATGGCCCGTACATTCCGGCCAAGAAACCATTCGAGTAACCAGAACCATTCCAGGCTCCCATACCACCGCCAAGGCCGCCGTACTGATTCAAACTGAATCCATTACAACCCATGGCCGCTTGTTGCTCTGGTGAAAGAGCAGGTAGCTCGTTGGCCTGAAGGTACTGAAGATAATTATTTTGATTTATCTGACACTGTTCAAATCCAGCAGTGGCAGCACCTGCCCATGCTTCTTGACCCTTAATATAAGCTTGGCTTCCGAAGTAAGCACTTACCGCCGAACCAGCTCCAAGGAATAGACCACCGAGAGCATCACCGAGCCAACTATTATCACGACCACGTCCACGTGCTCCACAATTCACACAACCATCATAATTGTAGCGACCTTGAATTTCATTGTAGTCGTTACCAATGCAATTTGTTGGATTAGAGCTTGAAGCACAAGCAAATCGTGCATTCGCTCTCATCCAGTTTTCGCAAGCGACTTTATCTTTATGTTTTGTAGACTGACAAAAAGCTGGAAGCTGCACACTTCCGCCAGCACTTCCACCAACACCAGGACCACCTATAACAACTCCACCTGCGCCTGCGCCAGAAGCAGCACCAGCTGTAGGATTCGGAGCTGGCAATCCACCAGAGTGAGTCGAAGATCCCGATGGACACTGAGAGCCAGTGCTTGTGCGTGAAACTTCTTTTCCAGTTTTAATATCGTAGCAAACGATCACACCAGTATTCACTTGAACACCAGCAATATGGATAGATGATTTATTTGGCTTTTTACCACCAGCTGCTATCACTTTATCCCAGTCAACAACAAGGTCTCCCCCATTTTCAACAGAATAGCGCTCAACACATTCGCGACACTTTCTTCTTTCTAGACCTTCGCGACCAGTGAGCCATTGTTTTTTACAATACTTGATACATGGATGGCTTGCAGACATTGTTCCTGTAAGGACATATTCACAACGAATATCGCTGCCATCATTAGCACCAGAAGTTGAACCAGATGTTGCCCCCGATGTTGATCCAGAAGTCACTCCGGCCGTCGAGCCTGAAGTTGAACCAGAGGTTGAACCAGAGGTAACACCAGAAGTGGACCCAGAATTTGAGCCTGAATTTGATCCTGAGTTAGATCCTGAATTAGAACCAGAATTTGAGCCTGAGCTAGATCCTGAATTATTTCCGGCAGTCGCCCCTGAATTTGCTCCACCTGTGGCCACAACCGTACCACAAGTTTTTAAAACGGCTTTGGCACATCCAGCA
>CANFNX010000018.1 GCA_947448495.1 Bacteriovoracaceae bacterium
ATGGAACGACAACAGGTGGATCAACGGGAGGATCTACTGGTGGAGTTGATGGAACGACAACAGGTGGATTAACGGGAGGATCTACTGGTGGACAGGTTACAGGAGGTACAACTGGTGGTTCTAATACCGGCGGTACAAATGGGTCTACCGCCGGTGGGACTACTGGTGGAGTTTCACAAACTGTAACTGAAATTTTTCACCAATCGGCCGAATCGTCCAAAAAACTTGATATCGTCTGGGTTATTGATAACTCAGGATCCATGAATGATGAGCAAGATGCTCTCGGGACAAACTTTTCTGCTTTCATTGATGACTTTATTTTAAAAAACATTGATTTTAAAATGGCCATCACGACTACAGACACCAGCACAAGCTATAAAAAAGGTCGCATGGTCCCAGGCTCTGATGTGAAATTAACATCAGCGATGGCACAGGCCAATCCGACACAATTTAAATCTGATTTCAAAAATCTTGTTTATGTTGGAACTCGAGGCTCAGGTAATGAAAAGGGTCTTGAAGCTTCAGAGGGGTTCATGCAGAAATATGCATCGACATTCCTCAGATCAGACGCTTACTTGGCGGTCGTGATCATATCTGATGAGGAAGATCAGTCTGCTAAAACAGTTACTGAATACACAAATTTTCTCAAATCCTTTAAGAACTCCGAGGGATTGGTTAAGATTTACTCAGTTGTCGATGTAAACAATACCAACTGTTGTCAGACCGGTGTAACGACAGGATCAGAACGCTACAAATTAGCTTCAAAAGAAACTTCAGGTGTTGTGGCAGATATTACTCAAGATTTTTATCAAGTGCTCGAGCAAATGGGTGGGACGCTCTTGAATCTACTCGATAGTTTTGCCCTTGCTTCTGCCCCAGTCACTGGAACTCTTAAGGTTTATGTCAATAATGTTGAAACAACAAATTTTACGTACGACAGTGTTTCACACTCGATTAAGTTTCCGACGAATGCTCTTCCTCCAGTAGGCGCAGAAATTAAAGTGGTTTATTCAAAATAAGGGATTATATGTTTAAGCTCATCCTTGTGACTCTTATGTTTTTCAATCTCATCGCTGAAATTCAGGCCGGAGAAAAATCACTTTATGATTTTCTCTGGCTCGATCCAGATAAAAAAGTTTATGTCTTACAGAATAAACTCTTTAAAAAAGAACATAAGTTTTATGCTGACTTGGGGTACCTTTCTAATTTTACCTCAACTTTTCAACAGACCAATGGGATCGCAGGTCGCGCAGGTTTCTATTTTCACGAGGAGTGGGGTATTGAGGGGTATTATAATCTTTATCAAAATTCGAATAATGAAAATTGGAATAACGTTAGAAATGTAAATGGAGCCGATCCCTTTGTCAGAAGATTCTCAAATTCTTATGGTGCTATGCTGATCTGGTCACCATTTTACGGGAAAATTAATACCTTTAACCGTATTATTTATTTCGATTGGTCTATTGGATTGGGTGCAGGGATTATCAATGCTGAAAGTAATCGTAAAACGGTGGATAACTCAAATTTAAAATCTACTTATGAAAAGGAGAAATACAATTCATTGGCTTGGAAGACAAAAGTGAAATTTCACCTGAATGAAAATGTTCATGTCGGGGTTGAATGGATGCAACAGCATTATCGAGCACCAGGACCGAATAGTCACGGTAAGGCGTCTTCAGACACCATGAGAATCAATCAAGATCTTACACTTAGTGTTGGTTTTTCGTATTAAGGAATTAACATGAAATTCATTATCCTCTTCCTCCTCAGTCTGACTGTTAACGCCCAATCTCTCTCTGAAAAGTTGGAGAGTAAGAAATATTACTTCACGGCACTTAACGAGTTTTTTCTTGAGACTTATAACAAGGATATTACTGAAGTGACTATAGAGCGTTTAGAACGTCTCTTGTTCTTTACAGGTATCGAACTTCTTGAAGATTACGATCAAAAGCTTTTGGAGAAGTATCCAACTTCTTCCACACGGTTTATTCTTGGTAGGACCTATTTTCAGAAAAAAGACTTTAAAAAAGCGTTGGAGACTTTCAGTAAAGTTCATCCAGATCATCGATATTTTCCTGAGGCCCAATTGTTGAAAGCGCAGATTTTTTCTGCCCAAAAGGATTATGAAAAGGAGTCTGAGACTTATTTTAGTTGTCAGAAAGCAGCTGAAAAAGAGGAATCAAAGGCTTCAGGAGAAAAAATTAAGCGCTATTACAGAATGATTTTCGAGATTTGTTTAGTCAATAAGGCCAGACGCCTTTTCAAGGAAGGTAAATTTCGTGAGTCAATTGATGCCTATGACCAAATTCCTAAAGTCTCTTACAAATGGCCCTATGTCATCCTAGAAAAGGCATGGGCGTACTATCATTTAGGTGATTACAACAGAACTCTGGGACTTTTAACAACCTATAAATCACCCCTGCTTGATTCTTACTTCTTTCCAGAGGCTGAGTACCTGGCCTCTTTAACCTATTTTAGACTTTGCTTGTACGAGGATAGTTCGATTATTATTTCTCAGTATTATCAGTTTTACCGACCACGTTTCCAGTCTCTAGAGAATACACTCCGAGCAAATATAAAATCTCAAGATTATTTTTATCATATGATGTTTAGTTCAACAAAGGAGCTTGAGAATCAGCAGGATTTCGTGAAACAAATCGTCACAAGAATTAAAAAACAGACACGCTTTAGTCTTGATTTTAATACCATTCATAAAGTTGATCGTGAAATGGAGCTTATTAAAAAATATGAATCACCAGCGGCGCAAAAAGAGTTTTTGTCTCACCTTGAATCCATTCGAGAGAACATGGTTAATAAAATTAACTTTAATGCCAAGACAGAAATCTTTAATTTTCTTGAAACGGTGCCTTTTTTTTCCAATGAACTGTTTAAGCTTAATCTTGAAATCCTTTCAAAGAAAAAAGATCTCATTTATAACAATAAAAAGCTCGTGTCCGATAGAAGTCGTGGCGATTACTCGAATGTTCAACGTAATCGATTCGAGTACTTCTGGAAATTTGACGGTGCCTTCTGGGCCGATGAACTTGGTGATTATTCATTAGGATTAAAGTCTAACTGTGAAATTATGAGAAAAGAAAAAGAGGGGAATCAATGAAGTTTTTAATCATCTTAATGTTCTCAAGTTACGTATTTGCCGAAGATCAAAAGGTGATATACCAATATAAAAAATACGAAAAATTTGATCTTGGCAATCTGGAGGTCAAAGGAGAGCTGATTGCTCCAGGGGACATCTCTGTTCGTGAAAGAGACAGGAAGCGCTTTGAGCTCGATCTTTTTTCACGAAAAGAGTTCGATTCGTTCATTAAAAATGATGTCCAAGGCTTACGATAGTCCACGTTTTTCATATCTTATGGCCTCGTTGCCAAAATTATTTGGCGGCCTAAAGATGAGTGTGATGACTGAAAATGGCACTATTTCCCAAGTTATTCTAATGGTTTAAATTTTGCTTTTTCCGACAAAACGAGGTTGATATCTTTTTGAGTCGGAGTAGAATGGCGCTACAGAAGTAATTATTTTTTTCAGATTTGTTGTTGGACGTTTTCTCATGCTGCACGTTTGTTGATGCCCAATCTGAAAGAAGTCACAAGACTGGCTCTTGTTTCATTTTAAATGAAACAATTTATTCAAACACAATCTTTCGTTTCCAATAAAAAATCATTCGACATTGATTTACCTGCCTTTCATTTTTTTATCCTAGGAGGGATTTAATATGGAACAAGTAGCTGCACAAGTTGCACAACAAGAAAGTATGCTTCAATGGATTGCTCGTTTCATGGTTGATGGTGGAATTTTCATGTGGATCATTGCCATTGTCTGGTGCATCGGTATCGCCATCTCTGCAGAGCGCTTAAAAAACTATTTCAAATACGACATTGATGGCAAAAGCCTGATGAACCTCATTAGAAAGAGTGTTATCGGGAATCAAGTTCAAGATTCAATTCAGGCGTGTTCAGAGTCAAATTCACTCAATGCTTTTGTGATGAAAAATGGTTTGAAAAGAGCGAATCAATCCAAAGAGCAAATTCAGGATGCGCTTGAAGCAAGTATTCTTGAAACTGTTCCCTTGATTGAAAAAAGACTCTCGTATCTCGCACTCTGTGCAAACTTATCTACTCTATTGGGATTACTTGGGACAATCCAAGGGTTGATCCAGTCATTCGCAGCTGTGGCGCAGGCAGAAGCCTCACAAAAAGCCCAGCTACTGGCAGAAGGTATTGCCGTAGCGATGAACACAACCGCACTTGGTTTGATCTCAGCTATCTCTTTAATGGTGGTACATTCGTACCTGATGTCGAAAGGTGAAAAGATGATTCAGGAAATTGAGGAAAACTCAGTGAAGCTTCTGGATCTTTTAGGCACTAAAAAAGCTGGTACTCAAATGACGGATAAAGCAGCTTAATCAAGGAAGATGTATGAAAGTCGGACGCAAATTAAAAAAGCCTGAAAAGTTAAACTTAGTACCAATCTTGGACTCAGTCTTTATTTTCATCTTTTTCCTTTTGATGTCAGCGCAATTTGTGGACGTGTATGAAATTGGTTCATCACTTCCAATGACCAGGGAATCTAAAGATCAAAAAGAGGAGAAGGATCCCCTCAATTTAACTTTAGAAATCACTAAGGAACAGGTGGTGGTCAAAACGGGATTAAGAAGCCCTATTTCAAGAACATTTGCTTCAACCCAAAAGAAAGAGATGAAGGATTATCTTGTGGAACTAAAAAGAAAACATCCTAAGGAAAACACGATGATCCTTAAGACCAATCCTAAAGTTCCCTTTCAAAATCTGGTGGCAGTGATTGACAGCACCCAGATGTCTAAAGACAGCAAGGAGAAGCTGTTTGAGCAAATCGTGTTTGACAACACAGGAGTGAAGTAATGAAAAAGAGATTTCAGCGTAAGCGCGAAAGAGAAGCTGTGGATGTTGATATCACATCATTACTTGATATCTTAACTATCCTCTTAGTGTTTCTTTTGAAAAGTTATAATGCCTCAGATCTAAAACTTGATTTAACCAAAGGATTGGAGATGGCCGATTCTGAGTCAAAGCATATGACTCGTTTCGCGCCAGTGATTCAAGTCAATAAAGAAGCCAAAGTTTTTCTCAATAATCGGGAAATTGGAAGGCTTCCTGCTTCTGGGGAGATGCCCGTTTTAACCGCCAAGCTTAAGGAAGAGCGGGCGAAAACGGAACAGAGTAACAAAGTCAATAAACAGCAATACAATGCTGATCTTGTGAACCTCGTTTTTGATAAGGAAATGGATTACCAACTTGTTCAACGAGTCATGCATGACTCGGCCTTGGCCGGTTACTCGCAATTTAAGTTCATAGTAAAAGGAAATTACTAGAATATGTTTAAAATTATTTTTCGGATCATTATATCTGTTTTTATTAATGAACTTCACGCAGAAGTGGATCGTTCTCAAGAATTGATGAAGCTCATTACGCAGGAAATGAAACTTCTTGAGAAAACGGTGAATAAGGGCCCGGAGCTCCAGTACCGCATGCTTGAGCTTCAATCAGAAAAATTAAAGCTCATTCATGAAAAGGACAACCAAAACTTTTTGCAAAAATCTAAAACTACGAGTGTGAATCATTCAAAAGAATCATTTTTCCGTCCCACTCGTTCTTACTATGAGTTGACGAAAGGTTACGGACAGAAAATTCTTAAATCATTTCCAGACACTCGTAGACGTCCAGAAATTTTATTCGCACTTGCCCTTAATTCAAGAGATTACGGAAAAGATAACCTTACAGAAAAGTACTTGCTTGAAACTATTTCTTTAGTGAAAGACCCAGCTCATTCTCTCAGGCACCACGCTGAAACGGCTTTGGCCGATTTCTACTATAATGAAAAAAGTTACCCTGAAGCCGTCCATTATTACGAGCGTGTTATTCAGAAAACCCAGGACGACTGGCTTACAAAACATTATTTCAACCTCTCATGGTGCTATTTAAAGTCCAAAGATTTTAACCGTGCAATTTCTGCCATTAAAGAAGCCTATACTCTCTCTAAAAATAAAAACTATGTTAGCGTACGAGATCAAGTTCTAGATAACATTGGATCTTTTTATGTTTATGCAGGCCGTCCCTTGGAAGGCCTTGAGTTTTACTTGAAAAATGAAAATGATCCCCTTCCATACCTGATTCAGATGTCGAAAAAGACTTCAGAGAAAGGGCATCAGACTGAAACCCAAACAATTCTAGATGCAGCTCAAGAACTTGTTAGAAATAATAAATTAGATCAGTATCAAGAAGAGCTCTACCATACTTATCTTGATTTCTACCGACACTATAACCGGTTCGAAGATTTTAATAAAACTAGCTTAAGCATGGTTCGTTATTATGAATTGGCGAAAACTGACAAGAAAGTAAAGCGCTCCATTGACTTAAAAGCCGATGCTGTTGAGAAGGTTCGTTCCCTTGCAGGTTTCTTGCAGGTTAAATTAGCAAAGAATATGAAAGAGGTTGGTGGGTCTTATAAGGAAGATGAGCTCAAGCTCGTTTTAAGTTTTTTGGATCAACTAAAAATTTTGGACGAGCACAAGAGAAGTGAATACTACTATTTTCAAGGAGAAACGTATTATTCTGTAAAACGTTTTTTGGAAGCTGCTCCTGCTTACCAGGCCTCATTGAGGGAAGCAAAGTTTGTGAAGGACTTGGAAATGGCAAGGAAAGCGTTAAATTCATTGCTCGCTTTAACATCTCTTGAAGTTATAGATGAAAAACAAAACAAATCTTATCTCATATTTGCTTTTTCTGAATATGTTCAATTATGGGCAAGAGATGAGAAGAGCGAATTAATTTATCCTAAACTTTTTGAAATTTTCCGCCAGAATGGTCAAGATGAGGACGCAGCAAAGGTCGTGAAAGCTTTTCATCAGGCCTATCCAGAGCATGTTAAAGAGCAGCAGGTTTTAACAACAAAAATTTTAGATCTTTATATAGAGAAAAAAGAGACTAGAAAATTTGCTGATTGGATTCATCAGTTTCGTTCTGGTTATCTGTCATTTTCAAAAGATACCATTGAAAAAATGGAAATCACCCTGGGGAACATGCTTTTCTTGGAATACCAAGATCTTGCCAAAAAGGGTGAGAAAATGGCCGCTGCTAAAGGTTTTGAGTCCATCTATGTAAATAAGCTTTATACCAATAAAGTGAAGTCACAGTCTGCTTATTTTGCTTCCTTAACTTACCTGGAAGTTTCTAAAACCGAAGAAAGTTTTGATTGGCAAAAACGCGCAGTTGAATTGATGACACCAGAGGAACGTAGCTCAAAACGCTCTGAACAGCTTCAAATGACTGAAAGAACTTATCGCTTACAAGACTTTGTGACCTCATTTAAAATGGCAAGTTTCTTTTTAGATTACCATTGTTCTCAAAAAGATAAAATTGAGGATCGATTTTTTGAAATTGCTGTCATGACCGCCTTGGTGGATGAAAATGCGGATGGAGCCGAGAATACGATGAGACAAAATTCGTCTTGTCTGTCAAATCAGTCCCTAAGGGAAGTTGCCATCGAACAGCTCTATAAATTCTATGAGAGACGTGATGATTTTAGAAGATTGAGACTTCATGTTCACCGTTATCATTCAGAAAAACTCAATGCTGAGTATGTCTTAACTTTACAAAAATGGTTTTGGAAAACAACGAGCCTCAATCTGAAAGAATTAATCTCTCAAGAGTTTAAATCCATGAAAAACCCCCAGGTTATTGCATGGATGAATGAGTACTCACATTTTAAAGGTGCGCTTATTCAATCTGATGAAATTGTAAAATTCAATTATTGGTCACAAGATAAGTTTGATTCGCAATCCTACAATCGCTCACTCGAGTCTTTTTTGGGTAGGCTGCAAGTCTTTAAAAAAGCGAATGAGAATCTCTTAAAGTCTGAGCAATGGGATCTCGCTATCCTATCAACAAAACTTTTTGCAAAGACCTATCAGGCGGTGGGGGAGCGTATTCGGACGATGAATCCTAAAGGGTTAGATCCTCAAATGGCAAAAGATTTTCAAAAAGCGATGCTCTCACTCGGCGATCAATTGATTTCCCAGGCGAGTCAGTTTGAGCGTCAACTTGTGAAGGCGAGCACCGGTGATGAGCATTTTTCATCTGGATTGAGGAAAATTGCGACGGTGGAAGATATTGAAAATCCAATTTTGTCGTTTGCCAATGGCCTCACTATGGATGCTGAGAAAGGGGAGTAAGTCATGAAGACTTTGTTAGTTCTTGCAATTTTATCGCTATTGGCCTCTTGTAGTTCAACACGTTTAGAAAGAAAAATCTCCGATGCCTCATGGGATCTTCTGGGTGATGAAAGCTTCCTCAGATGGTCTGAAGTGAGACTACAGAAGAAGGCGGGCGTGGGTCCGAAAGTCATTTCTTGTTACCAAGGTGAAACTCAGGAAGCATTAGAGACGTACCGTCTTAACTACCTTGAAAAGCAACAGCGTTCGGACTATTGGCTTCACATCGGGAACTGTTATTTTCTTAATGATCAGTGGGCGAAGGCAGAATTTTTTTATCGTCTAAGTCTTGAAAATGCCAAGTCTAACTCGGAGAAAGCACTCGCATTCAACAACTTGGCGATGATTGAATTTAAGTTTGAGCAGTGGGAAAAGGGACGGGATTACTTACGTCAATCTATTCTGTCCTCCGCTCAATTTAGAGTCCCTCAATTTAATTTGTCACAGATTTATATCCAGTTTGGTCTTTTCGATAAGGCGATCGAAGTCTTATCTGGGCCATTATTTAGAGATTCTAAGGATGTAGACGTTTATTTCTCTTTAGCGAATGCTTATCTTTATAAAGGGGATTTAGCTCGCTCCGGTCACTTTTTTGAGCTCTTACCAAAAGAACAATTTCGAAGAGAAGACATTGCTGCTAGTTATGCCCTTTATTTAATAAAGCAAAATAAAATTCAAGCTGCCAAGACAATTATGGATGATCGTGACCGAAGTCATGTTATAATGGTGACCGAGATTTCACAAAAAATTGAAAAGTTGATCGCCTTTAGACTGAAAGAGGAATAGTCTATGAATACAAAAACCATGCAAGGTTTATTTTCCCTTAGATGTCTCGACCCAAGAATGATTGAACCCTTAGAGCTTAACAAAAAAAAGCTTCTTGTTGGTTCTTCTGAACTCAGTGATCTCTGCCTCCCTGATAAATCAATTTCAAGTTACCATGCATTCATCTGTTTAATGGATGACGGCTTCATGGTTAAGGATCTTTTTTCGGAAGCTGGAATTTTTTTGAATGGCAAAAGAATCCAGGAAAGTTTTGTCGGAGCAGGAGATACTCTCACTTTCGGTACGCTTAGTTTTCATGTTGAAACTGTGGAGTCACTTGTTTCGATTACTGATCCTGATCAAGCAATTCATGTAAATCAAGACATTCCTTCAATGATTGAATTACCTGCTCGCGAGGGACTCGTTTTCATTGATGGCGAATACTGCGATATTAATTTTGATGAATCTCATTTTGCCCCGATTCATCATCAACCCTCAATGGAATTTTCGGGCGAGTTTTTAGCACTTGATGAGACTGCCCCTTCACTTGATATCGCACACTCCGTTAAATCGAAACGTTTAGAAATTATTTCTTATATGAACGGAATGGTGATGGATGTCTCTTATCTTAATTTAAAAGATGGGGACTATTCACTTGCACCTTTAAAGAAATCCTCTAAAGATATTATTTTTCACACTATCGCAAAAACGAAAATTTTTACCATTAAGAATGAAGAACTTCGATTCTATCCAAGTGAAGCCTTGTCGCCCTCTCTGCCTTGGGATTCGATTCGTTTGGATACACCGTTCTTTCTCACTAGTGGTGCTGAGCAAATTTCACTTCGTTTAGTCGATCAATCTGTAAAGTGGACTGGCCTCCCATTCATGTATCGCGATCAAGCTTTCTATAAACAGGCTGGAAAAGTTTTTGCTACGGTTTTTCTTCCTATGCTTCTGTTACTCTTAGTTACAATTCCTCGGCCTGAAGAAGTTCAAGAGACAGTCGCTGTCGTTTATAAATTACCTGAGCAAATGAAAAAACCTTCAGAAGTGACGGAAGCTTCTGAAGTTAAAACTCAAGAGGTGACTTCTAACAAAGAAAATACAGGTCACAAAGAGAATCAACAGAATCCAGAAAAGGTTGAGTTTGCAGCTGCCTCGGCTCAACAGAAAGTTCTCGCCAAAGCTGCGGCACCAAAAGCTCAGGCGACTGCCGCGCAAGCTCCTGCCGCTAAGGCGTACGAATTTAACTCCAATGTCTCGATGAATTCACTTGTAGGGGATGCACCTTCAATGAATGCGAAGGGAGCCAGTGTGAAGTCTGCTTTAAGTGATGCCGATTTTAATACCGGCTCATCAGACAAGGGGTCACTTGTCGCCGGTGCCGATATCGGTGTTTCAAAGTTTAATGGATCGGATAAGAAAGGATCTGGTAGCGGTTCTTTTGGTTCTAGAGGCCTTGCGGCGAAATCAGGCTTTGATAGTTCGTATCTTGAGCCAAAAACTGTTGTATTAGGTTCCATGGATCCAGAGCTTCTAAGAAAGATCTTGAGAGAATATATTCCTCAATTTCGACACTGTTACCAACAGGAGTTAATCGCTCATTCTGATAAAATTAAAGGGATCATTGATCTGAACTTTACTATCAATCAGGAAGGACGCGTGTCCAATCATAATATTCGTGCTAAAGATGCTCGTTTCTCTCACAAGGGAATTGGCTGTATGGGTCAGGTCTTAAGCTTGATTGACTTTCCTAAGCCAAAAGGCGGGGGAGTGGTAGATGTTAAACAACCTCTTAACTTTTTCGCTGAAACGGAAAAAATCTAAGCGGCGATATCTTCATACGAGGCAGATGATTCTATCGGCCCATGGTTGTGAATAGTCATCTGCCGACGCTGGAAGTTCTTAATGATGAGTTTATGCATGTATTTTTCGATTTTATCCATCATGATGGCATTTGTAGAAAAGCGAAAAGAAGCTTTCTTGCCATCAAAGTTGGACCATTCTAGCTTACCCCACACCAGCTTAGGTGTGGCTATCTGGAATTGTGATAAGTCAGAAAGCTTCCACTCAAGAATTTCACCCTTTGAGGCAAATGGGACCCACCAAGCTCTTTTTATCAGCTTCAGCTTGTCGTCATGTATTTCAAGTTTATATTTTGGCCCTTTAAGTGAGTAAAAGATCAACTGAACCCCCATTGATTTTTGAGTAATTTCTTATCGAGAGAAAAGAGAAAATTCTTCACGGAAATTCATGAAAAATTTTCTCATGAAGAATTTGTTTATAAATGGAGGCCTTATTTTTGACTTCGCATCTCATGCGCGGCAAGTTTTGCCGCCGAAAATGAGCACTCAAGGCCGAAATTTGAAAGTTTCAAATTGCCTTTTGTAAAGGTAATGGAAATGGCGCACGTTTACATGTAAGAAATTGTTTATTTTTAGGCTTAATTCTCGAGAAATTTTATCGGATACTCACTAAATCTAGTTGTAAAAACTGTCAAAAAAATGTCGACACTACTATATATAGATTTTTCTCTTTTCAATTGTCAGAACTCCCACTACGCTAAATTTAAGACAGAAACATTAAACCACCACACACATCATGAAGAAGGAGCTGGGGTATGAACACAAGCACGGAGCAACTACTAAGAAAGTCGAATGATCGTTTTGTACTTCTCCCAATTAAGTACAACGACGTTTGGGACATGTACAAAAAGGCGATGGCCAGTTTTTGGACTGCTGAAGAAATTGATCTTTATTCAGATTTGAATGATTGGAATAATCTCAATGATCAAGAGCGTCATTATATTTCCCATATCTTAGCGTTTTTCTCGGCTTCTGATGGAATTGTAAATGAGAACCTTGCTCTTCGTTTTTATAATGATGTGCAAATTCCTGAAGCCCGCGCTTTTTACGGTTTCCAGATTGCGATGGAAAATATCCATGCCGAAACATACGGTCTTTTAATTGATACCTATATTAAAGATCCAAAGCAAAAAGATTACCTCTTCAAGGCCATTGATAATATTCCATGTATTAAGAAGAAAGCTGACTGGGCGATGAAGTGGATCAATGGCAATGATTCGTTTGCTGAGAGACTTGTGGCATTTGCAGCGATCGAAGGAATTTTCTTCTCTGGTTCTTTCTGTTCTATCTTTTGGTTGAAGAAGCGCGGACTCATGCCCGGACTGACTTTTTCAAATGAATTGATTTCACGTGATGAAGGTCTACATACTGATTTTGCTTGTTTGCTTTATAAAAATTATATCAACAACAAGCCATCTGAGTCTCGTATTCGCGAACTCATTACTGAAGCTGTGAACTTTGAATGTGAATTCATTACTGAAGCTCTTCCAGTCTCTTTGATTGGTATGAATGCTGACATGATGAAGGAATACATCAAGTTTTGCGCCGACAGACTGATGAGACAGCTTGGCTATTCAAACATTTATAATGCCAAGAACCCATTTGACTGGATGGAGCTGATTTCAATGCAAGGGAAGACAAACTTTTTTGAACGCAAAGTTTCTGAGTATCAAAAAGCTGGAGTTGTAAATTCAACGAAAGAACCAGCTGGCTCAAATTTCGCGTTTTCAACTGATATTGATTTTTAATTTTTAAGTTTCGAGAGGAGACACACTTATGTTCGTCATCACACGCTCAGGAAAAAGAGAACCTGTTCAATTTGATAAAATCACGCACCGTATTTCTCAACTGACTTACGGCCTAGATCCAAAGTATGTGGATTCTATGCAAGTCGCAAAACGTACCATCAATGGACTTTTTGATGGGATTACAACAGATGAATTGGATAATCTTTCTGCAGAAGTCTCGGCCTATATGACTTCGGTTCATCCCGATTATGCTCGTCTAGCAGGTCGTATCGCTGTGGCAAATCTCCACCGTTCGACGTCAGATTCGTTCATGGAAACATTTGAGACTCTTTATAATTATCAAAATGAATTCACTAAAGAGAAGCAGCCTCTTATTTCTCAGGAAATTTTCAATTTTGCTCGTGAATACAAAGATCGTATCTCAGCAGAAATTGCTTACTCACGCGATTTTGAATTTGATTACTTCGGCTTTAAGACTCTTGAGAAATCATATTTACTTAAAGTGAACGGAAAAATCGTTGAACGTCCTCAGCATCTATTTATGCGTGTCGCCCTAGGAGTCCAAATTGGAAACATTGAAGAAGCCATTAAAACCTATCACCTTATCTCTGAGGGCTGGTTCACTCATGCTTCTCCGACTTTGTTTAATGCCGGTACTAATAAGGCACAGATGTCGTCATGCTTCTTGGTAGCGATGAAGGATGATTCCATCGATGGAATTTATTCAACTCTAAGACAAACGGCTTTGATTTCTCAATCAGCTGGTGGGATTGGTCTTTCCATCCATAATATTCGTGCTAAGGGATCTTTCATTCGTGGAACAAATGGAACATCGAACGGTATTGTTCCGATGTTACGAGTTTTCAATGATACCGCCCGCTATGTAGACCAGGGCGGTGGGAAACGTAAAGGGGCCTTCGCGATTTATCTAGAGCCTTGGCATGCAGATATCGAGGATTTCCTTGAGCTTCGTAAAAACCATGGTAAAGAAGAGCTACGTGCCCGTGATCTTTTCTACGCTCTTTGGATCAATGATCTTTTCATGAAGAGAGTTGAGGCCGATGCTGATTGGACTCTTATGTGTCCAAATAAATCTCCAGGTCTAGCAGACTGTTACGGCAAAGAATTCGAAGCTCTTTATGAGAAATATGAACAAGAGGGACGTGGTCTTAGAACAGTGAAGGCCCGTGATTTATGGTTCAAAGTTATTTCCTCTCAGATTGAGACAGGAATGCCGTTCATGCTTTATAAAGATGCAGCGAACGAAAAATCGAATCAGAAAAATCTTGGGACAATTAAGTCCTCAAACCTTTGTACTGAAATCATGCAGTACACGTCTGAGAAAGAAATTGCGGTTTGTAACCTAGCTTCAATCGCTCTTCCAAAGTTTGTTGAGAACAATAACTTTGACCACAAGAAGCTTTTTGAAGTGACTTACCAAGTAACTAGAAACTTAAATCGCATTATCGATCTTAACTACTACCCAGTAGAAGAAGCTAAGTATTCAAACTTGAAAAACCGTCCTATCGGGATCGGTGTTCAAGGTCTTGCCGATACCTTCTTCAAACTTCGTATGTCGTTTGATTCGGCCGATGCTCGCCGTTTAAACAAAGAAATCTTTGAGACGATTTACTATGCCGCCCTCACGGCCTCAGCGGATCTGGCCAAGCAAGATGGGCACTATGAGTCTTATGAGGGGTCTCCGATTTCGAAAGGGATTCTTCAGCATGATCTTTGGGAAGTGAAGACTTCTGAGCGTTGGGATTGGAATTCACTTCGCGCTAAGATTAAAACATATGGTGTTCGTAACTCGCTTCTTATGGCGCCAATGCCAACGGCTTCAACCTCTCAAATCCTTGGGAATAATGAGTGTATTGAGCCAGTCACTTCAAATATTTATACTCGTCGAGTTCTCTCTGGAGAGTTCGCAATGGTCAACAAGCACCTTGTGCGTGACCTTATTCAGCTTGGTCTCTGGAATGAAGAAATGAAAGACCGTATCATCGCTCACAATGGATCGGTACAGTACATTCCAGAGATTCCTGCTGATATGAAGGAACTCTACAGAACTGTATGGGAAATTAAGCAGAAATCGATTCTTGAAATGGCCGCTGATCGCGGAGCTTTCATTGATCAATCTCAAAGCTTAAATGTCCACATGGAAGATACTAATTTTGGTAAACTTTCTTCTCTTCATTTCACGGCCTGGAAGCTTGGACTTAAAACAGGTATGTACTACCTAAGAACACGTCCAGCAGTTGATGCGATTAAGTTTACGATTAAAGAAACTTCTCAGCAGACTGCAGTTGATCAAGCAGCGGCCATGGTTTGCTCTCTAGATAATCCTGAAGCTTGTGTTTCGTGCGGTAGCTAGTAAAGCGAGAGCACTGAGATCTGTCTGAGGGCCCTTTCGAGGGCCCTTTTTTTTTCTATTCAGTTATGGATCTATTAAATTGATCTAAGATTGCTGGATCACCCTGAAGAGCGAGTTGCATGATGTCGATGACTGTTTGCGAAGAAACGGCCACGTTGAAAGCCTCATTATCTACCGTTATGTGACTCTCTTGTTTGACTACGCCCCAAACCAAACCATCTTCTGCCAGCAGGGGGCCTCCAGAATTTCCGGGTCTTAAGGGAGCATAGAAGGAACTTGTCTTACCATTGATTTTTAGCCCTCTACCCTGGGAGTAGTGGATTCCGAGTCCCATCGTATTGCCAATACAGGTCATAATTTTTGCGTCCATGACTTCATAAAGCTCGCCTGGTTGAGCTTTAAGTTTTAATGATTCGCCATTTTTCATTTCAACGACTGATGTTTTAGTACAGAAAAAGTTTATGCATCTTCTGGCCGGCGCCATTTCAATCAGGCAGACGTCTTGGACGGGATCGCAGTGGTGGACTTTTTTACACTCAAAGACATCTGAGGCATTGTTATTATGAAGTTGAAAATCTCCACACTCTGTTGTGTTTGATCGGTCAGGAGAAAGCACATGGTGATTGGTAAGAACGAGATTGTTTCCAATATGGAATGCAGTTCCCTTGTAAAAGAAATCAGCATTGGGGTTTTCTCTAGGGATCATTTGGTAAACAGCACTTGACTGCTTTTTTGCTTTAAAAAATACGAGCTGATCAATTTCGATGGTCTCATTGTCCTTTTGAATATTTCCTTGTTTGGAAAAACCACTTACCATGACCAGAGCTTTCCCCTGAGGAAGAATTCTATTGTCCTCAGAAAATATATCCAACAAGGGGGTGATTAGCCTCTCGGGGTTAATAGAATTTGGCGAGGCCAATAGGTTAGTCGAAAAAAGTAATAAGAGAGTCCATTTCATTGGACTAGCTTACCTCAAGGCAGCACTTTGTGATTGGCCCCTGTAAAGACTTCACAGTCCCCCTAGGGATTGAGGCTGTAGCTCATCTCAGGACGCTTAAGTTCGCTCGTTAAATCGAGTGTTTGAGCTGGGATTGGCTGATGGGGTGTGACGGGAAAACTGGCCGATAGGGAGGTTTTTTTGAACCGAATGCTTTGCGGATGATCCAGTATAAAAACATCAATCCCCCTTTTGCGAAACTGCATGGCGGCTTCTTTCATAGAAATTTGCAGACCCTCCGAGAAGATGCTGACTCCCGTGACATCACTATGGAAACTCAATCCATCTTTTTTAAGTATTCGCAGGATTTCGTTGAACAGTTCAAAGGTATAGCGAATATGGGGGATTACACCTTGGGAAAAAACGAGGTCAAATTTATTATCGTCATAAGGAATTTTATGACCAAAATCAAGATCCTGAAAAACAACGTAAGGCAAAAGAATATTTTCTGCTTCTTCTTTTGTCATAATGTTAAATTTAAGGGCAGTTAAGATGAAGCTTTCGCGGCGATAAAAAGTCAGAGTTTTTTCTTTATTAATCCCATAAAACTCAACATCAGGGAAACGTTTTTTGAGCTCCATAAGGACTCGGCCATTACCAAAACCAATTTCCATGATTCGAGTCTTCTCACCGGCAAGTTTATTTCTATCAAGAATCTCAGCGATCACTTCCTCTAGTTCATAGGGGCCTATCTTCTGATTAAATTCTTGCAATTGGTGAGATCGAGATTCGTTGTACTGAAGATTCTTATATTGTTCATAATTAATATTTTCAATCTCTGCACCTGACTGGAAGTAGAGTGTCAGGCAAAACATAATCATGATAGTTGACAGTCCTAAAAGTATATTCCTTAAATTCATAAGTCATTGAAGCATAGATTTTGACAACTGCCCATAAGCTGAATAACATTTGTTTTTAGTCAAACTGAGGTTCCAGATGAGATTCTTAATTATTCTTTCCATGATGTTTTTATGTCTTCCATTATCTGCAGCTGATGAAAAACTTGGTGTGGGTGCCATGATTGGTAATCCCACTGGCCTTAATGGAAAGTATTGGTTGAAAGGTGAACAAGCCGTTGATGGTGGTTTTGCTTTTGCTATGGGCAAACGAAATGACCTCAGTATTCATTCTGATTATCTCTTTCATAGTGAGGGAGCTCTCTATTTCAATGATGATTACCCCTTAGATTTATATTATGGAGTTGGGGGGCGAATGGAGTTTGCTGATTCAATTGATATTGGGCTGAGACTTCCGGTCGGTGTTGCTCATAAATTTTCTAATCAACCCTCAGATGTGTTTGCTGAAATTGCTCCTATCATTGATTTTATAGGCCGAAGCGGAATTGATCTGCACCTGGCCTTTGGAGGACGATTTTACTTTTAATTTCAGTGCGTTATGCCTTAGGGGTTGAACTATTTAACTAAAATTTTTTCTCTGATCTCGACTTTTTTACCGAATAACTCCCTAATTCGTATTTCGCCACCTAAGTTTTCATCCATCATATTTTTTGATTTCGCAGGATCAAGCCTAACAGCGTAGTCCGCTTCAAAAAGCAATTTTCCCTTGGGACCATCGAGAGTTCCGTTTCTAATTGCAAGATTTAAGACTGGTTTGTTTTCAATGCTTGCGGTAATTCGATTCTCAGTTTCGAGTTGGTTAAAACTTGGTAATTTCCTCAAAACAAGATGTGCCGGGAATGTGGTGAAGAGGGTGGGGGCTAGAGTTCCCTGAATATCGCAGCCTTCAGCAAAATGAAATTTTAAAGTTGCTTTTTCTTTCAATAGTAAAACATTCATCCAGTTGATCTTAGATTTTTCGCATTGATCTATTCGAAAACCAGAGGGGTCATGGCCTTGCCCCTTTTTGGTACTTTGAAGGATTGGTTCTATCAAGGCCTCGAGCGATTTTTTAGCTTCCTCAACCTCTTGAGAAGCTTGAGACACGAGAGGGCAAAAAATTAGTATAAGGATTATTAATTTCATCTCTTGAGTATAGCATTTACTTTTTCATTTAAGGTTGAAAGAATTCTCTTACATAGGAGTTTTTATGAAAAAGATTTTGTTTGTTATTCTGCTTATGTCGCAACAGGTAATGGCCTGCGACGGGGGAATGAGTTTTAAGAGAATGTTATCCATCCCAGAAAAATCATTCTTGGCAAATTCCATGACCGAGAAAGAATTCAAAAATACGATAAAGAATTTTGAGACTTTCTTTTCACCAATGGTTGATCGTGATCATAATTCTGAACTGATCGTTGTCGGGTCATGGGCTTCAAATACAGTCAATGCTTATGCCGAAAAAGAATCTCGAAAAGTCATGATCACCATCTATGGAGGTCTCGCCCGTCACCCTGCTATCACCAATGATGGATTAGTAGCGGCCCTCTGCCATGAACTTGGCCATCATTTTGGTGGCTATCCTAAAAAAAGCACCAACAAGTGGTCTAGTGCCGAGGGGCAAGCCGATTATTACGCCACCATGAAATGTTTGAGACGAATTTGGGTGAAAGCAGATAATCAAGCCGCCGTTTCCACCTTGGTAGTGCCTGAAAAGTTGGCCGCTGAGTGTTCACAAACATACAAGCTTGAGTCCGATCGGTTCCTGTGTCAACGCATGGGACTTGCGGGAAGATCGGTTGCGTTGATGATTCAGGATCTAGATCACGATTCTATTGAGCCAAAATTCGAGACTCCTGATGATCTTGTTGTAAGGGCGATGAATTATATGCATCCTTATGCACAATGCCGCCTTGATACCTACTTTAATGGGGCCATTTGCCACGTTCCAGAAACAGTTGAATTTGATGACGACGAAGAGACGATCGGTTCTTGTGATCGTCGCAACGGGGATGAACGAGGCTTGAGACCTCGTTGTTGGTTTCTTCCCAAAAACTAATCCCTAAGCCAGTGACATGTGTATCCTCCAGGATTCTTTTTTAAGTAATCCTGGTGGTACTCTTCTGCGGGGTAGAACTTCGAAGCCTTCACGACTTGAGTCACTACTGGACGCGGCCATTTTTTGGATTCATCAACCTTCTTAATTTTTTCCAAAGCAATAGTTTTCTGATCTTCAGAGTGATAAAAGATGGCAGATCGGTATTGAGAGCCTTTGTCATTACCTTGCTGATTAAGAGTTGTAGGGTCATGCATTCTAAAAAAATAAGTTAAAATATCTTCATAACTGATCTTTGACGGATCATATTCAATCTCAACAGACTCAGCGTGAAGACTCGTTCCAAGTTTAACAATGTTATAGTTAGGGTGTTCGATAGTTCCACCGGTATAACCCACCGTCGTGTTTAAAACACCGGGGATGGCCCTCAGGATGTCTTCCATTCCCCAGAAACAACCTCCAGCTAGTGTCGCAATTTCTTTTTTCATAGGTTTAGCTCCAGTTAACAATAATAAGCTTAATAAAATGAGGAAAATTTTCTGACCCATAGTCCGATTATAACATGATTCCTATCAGGAAAAACGACCATTTGGTGTCAATAGGCGCCTTGTATGATAAATATTTAATTTCTTTTTTCAAATTTTCTTACTCTCACAGAAAATATTTTGAAAGGTGTTTTGCACGTGGTATCAAAAGGTTTCAACTTTAAAAGGAAGATCTATGAGATTTATTCTTGCGATTACGTTTCTCGCATTTTCATTGAATGCTTTTGCCCAAGATTTAGTTATAAATGGTGCAGAATTTGGAATTGGAAAATTTCACCGTAAAGATAATAAAGAGCATGTCTACGAGTCAACAAATGCTTGGAAAGTGTATGTTCTTCCTGAGAATGTTTCCTTGAAAGAAGCCTATATCCAAAAAAACAGTGAAGAGAATTATACAATTTTTTTTACTAACCTTCAGGAGTTCTTAGAGAAGATTGTTGAAATCTCTAATAAAACAGGCAAGAAAGTTGGGATCATTAATTTGAATGCTCATGGACTTCCTGGTGGAATGTGGTTCCCAAAAGATGCTAAGACTCGTGACTCTTTTGAATGCGGAAGTTGGAGAACGGCTGCATCAAACAGCGACGATGATAACTACGATCAGTACTACAGTGCTGTTTCAAAGCAAGAAATCCTTTCATTTAATTCTATGTCTAATGCTTCAAGAATTCCTTCTTTTCAATGTCTAACCGGAATCAATGAGTGGACTGCGATTGTCGCGAAAGTTCCTGCGATCAAGAAAGTATTTACTGACTCTGCTCAGATCCACATGCTTTCATGCATCGTGGGCATGGGGACTCTCGGAGATGCTTATACAAGTGGTCTTGCTAAGCTCCTCTTTGCTAACCCTCAGACTCAACAAGTTCAGACTTCTATTAAGTTCGGTCTAGGAGACTGGTCAATGCCAGAAGGAATGGGCTTTTGGGGTTATGAGTCTGATGATCAATTAAACCGAGATAATGATGTTTATCCGATTCATAAAAGAGACTCTGAGATTATGCAAAAAGGGTCTATTCGCGTAGCTCAGGTTCAGGACGGAAAAGTGATGTCTGGTCTGATAAAAACTCAGGACTTCATTTATCTGACTCATGATGATCGCGTAGTTGATTACTCAACTAGACCTAATTCAGGGCTTAAGGCCATGAACCTTCCGCTTCCTGCTTCAGTTCGTCTTCCTGGTACAAATACAATCATTCAAGTTAGATAATTCTTCTCTTCCAAGGCTCAGGAGCAGTCCTGAGCCTTTTCTTTTTTTCTCCTTCTGCTATAGTTAAATCATGGATGTTCTAAAAGGCCAGGAAGGCTTTGATGCTTTTTATTCAGCAATGTACAGTGAGCGATGGCCCGCTCTTAAAGCTGCTCTCCTTGCACCCAAAAAGCATGTTGCTGTTGCTAACCCTTATGCTCACCATAAATTCACTGAAGTTCCACTCACAGTAAGTGGGCTCACTTTTGATCACGATGTTAGAGACATTTTTCCATCACCTGAAAAGAATCACCATGATTACATGAATTATTACCTGATGGATGCTGCCAGCATTTTGCCGGTAGAAGCCTTGGATATTCAACCAGGTGAAAAAGTGGTGGATCTCTGTGCAGCTCCTGGTGGAAAGAGTTTTCTCTGTGCCCTCAAACTTCAAGGTAAGGGATTGTTGATTTCCAACGACCGCTCTGCTGCCCGTCGCGCGAGAATCCATCGTATCTTTGATGATTATATTCCCAAGACAGAACAAAAAAATCTAACTGTCACTTCTTATGATGCTACCAAGTGGAGTCTATATCAGAAGAGTATGTACGATAAGGTTCTGTTGGACGCTCCCTGTTCGTCTGAAAGGCATGTGCTGGAAGACTCCAAGGAGCTTGCTTTGTGGGCACCCGGAAGAACAAAGGCAATTGCTATTACTCAATTTGCGATGCTCGCGTCTGCATTGGATATAGTAAAAGTAGGGGGGACTATCGTTTACTCCACCTGTGCACTTTCAAAACTTGAAAACGACGATATTATCGCTAAGCTTTATCAAAAGCGTCCGGGAAGATTTGAACTCATGAGAAAAGAATTTTCTTTTGGAGAACCTACAGAGTTCGGCTGGCAAGTGCTACCAGATACTACTGGATGGGGCCCATTTTATTTGGCCGTTGTTAAAAGACTCAGGTAGCGCTGCTTATTTCTTGCGCTCTTTTTTTGCCACAGATTTTTTTTTCTTAGGACTTGGGGCTTCAAGAAGTTTTTTGTATTCCTCTACTAGTAAGTGATAAAACTCCCAAGATTCTTCTACTTTTAGATTTTCATAAATAGGCGCATACATTTCCCAAAGTTCTGGGCTCTTATTTTTAATCAGGTTCATCATGTAGAAGCATTTTTGTAAACAGCTTGGGTGCTGTTCTAGCAATTGGGCCGGAAATGACATAAAAGTCTCCCTTGTCGTGTGAGAGTCTTATCGGATCTTTGGAACACTCTCCTTAGGAGCTCATCTAACTGTCTGAAAAATCACAGCTGCCAGTGAATAGGACCTAACCCATGGGCAACAAGATAAGAGTTGGTTTGAGAGAATGGTCGAGAGCCAAAAAAACCTCTATAGCTGGAGAGTGGTGAGGGATGGACTGATTTTAAAATAAGATGTTTATGGGGGTCAACTTTGGACGCTTTTTTTTGGGCCGGATTTCCCCAGAGAATAAAGACTAAATGCTCTTTTTTTGCATTTAAAACTTCAATGACTTTATCCGTAAATTCTTCCCATCCTTTTAAATGATGACTCCCGGCCTTACCGTCTTCTACAGTGAGAACATTGTTCAGTAGTAGCACCCCTTGTTTGGCCCAGGACTCTAGGTTTCCATGAGCTGGTGTTTGGCTAGCAACATCCGTAGAAAGTTCTTTAAAGATGTTCATTAATGAAGGAGGGGGAGTGACTCCGGGTTGAACTGAAAAACAAAGACCATGGGCCTGGTGAGGCCCGTGGTAGGGGTCCTGGCCCAGAATGACGACTTTAACTTGGTCAAAGGGAGTTAAGTTTAGTGCAGCAAATATTTGATCCTCAGCTGGATAGATGATCTTACCAGATTGCTTTTCATGGACTAAAAAAGTCCACAGTTCCTGCATATAGGGTTTTTTTAGTTCATCTTTAAGATGTATTTCCCAGGTTTTATCTAGCTTAAGATGGTGCATAGGAAAAATTCAACAATTTTGGGCCTATTCTGTCACTCTTAAACTTGTGAGAGATGTAAAAAAAAATCTACAATAGGGAAATGACTCCACGAAAGTATGTAATCTGTGACATTGAAGCCACAGGTCTCCATGAAGATAAAGAAATTATCGAGATCGCCCTGATCACTTTTCAGGATGGTAAAATCGTGGATGTTTACGAAACGTTGATCAACCCTCTTATTGGTCTCTCTGATTATATTAAAGACCTCACTTCCATTTCCCAAAAAGAGCTTCTGGCCGCTCCTAAATTTTATGACGTCGCAGAGGCGATTCGCTTGCGCTTAGAGGGGAGTGTCTTTGTTTCGCATAATACTGATTTTGATTATCAGCTTTTAAGAAAAAAGTATCTTGAAATGGGACAAGAGATAAAATTAAAAACCTTTTGTACCTTGAAAATCTCCCAGTATGAAATTCCCGGATTAAAATCTTATAGCCTAGATTCGTTGTGCCTTTTTTTTGGGATTAAAATTAAGGAGCGACACCGGGCCATTGGAGATGCTCTTGCGACACTAGAGCTTTTTAAGCATCTCTTTGAATTAAAATCAAAGGCCATCACTAGAATTTTATTTCTTCCTCATCATGAAAAGTCCTTAAAAAAAATTTCTACAAAATCTGGTCTTTTATATTTTAAGAATGCCAGGGGCAAAGTGATTCACTTTGAAGCCGCCTTTAATATGGAGAAGACGGCCAGGGCCATGCTACAGGTTAAGGCAGAAAATCGAGATTTTTTGACTGAAGTGGATACTGTTGAGGGAGAGGTCACTGGTAGCCCACTCATTGCTGAATTTAAAAAACTTCTCTATTACCCTTTTAAGCCCAAATGGATGATTTCGATTATTGCTCTCAAGAGTTCTGAAAAGCAGTTTCGTTTTTTGCCATTTAGGAAAGATTCCGATGCGGTTTGGTTTTTTCAACATGAAAGAGATGCCCGGAAAAAATTAAAACAATTAGAGATATCCCTCCAAGGTGAAAAGTTTATTTATCGAGATGGCGGAAAATCCAAAGAGGAAATTCTGCGACATAATCAAAAAATAGACTACTTGGCCCGTGAAGCACGTTTTCCAACTGAGAACCTGATCATTTTAGGAGAAGGACGTTCTTTAAATGAGAAGTCATTCATCCTTATCCTTGGTGGCCATGTGGTTGGTTATGGCTACTCAGATCGATCTGAAGCAGAGATAGAGGCTAGGCCAGAAGAATATCTGGTAAGACGCTTTTTTCAACACCTCGGCGTTAATTTAACAACCATGCGCTACCTCAGGGAATTAAAGAATATGCGCCAAAAAACGGATGGCTGGAGAGGGCTCGCAGAAGCCCGATAATTATGTTATGGTCTTGGGATGAATCCAAAAAACTTTAAATCCTCAAAACGTTTCACTGGTTTTCCTTGCACTCACAGACAATGGAGGGCAGAGTCTCATTGTAAATTTGTTCACGGCTATTCTCGTGAATTTTATTTTGAATTTGCTGCCTCTGAACTCACCAAAGAAGGATGGGTGGTCGATTTTGGTGGGCTAAAAGAGTTAAAAGCCTGGCTTGAGCATGTTTTTGATCATACATTTCTTGTCGCCCAGGATGATCCAGAGCTCGAAACCTTCAAGGAGCTAGAGTCTCGTGGTGCCATTATGCTGAGAGTCCTCCCAAATCCTGGCATGGAAGGTTCAGCTTTTTACGTTTATCAAGAGGCCAGCAAAATTTTAGAACGGCTTTATGGAAAGCGTGCTTGGATCACTAAAGTTGAGGTCCGAGAGAATGAGAAAAATTCGGCTTTTTATGAGATCTAGATGATACCGGCCCCATGGAGTCAGTTCACTAGGGCACTTTGTCTCCCTGAGAATTGTGGCTGTGAGCACGTTCATTTGAACGCTTGGCTAGCGCAACCGTCGGCGTTTTGGAGCTCTTCTTTTTATCTTATTTTCGCCTTTCTACTTTTTCTTCAGGTTCAACCTAAAACCCAGCGCTTGAAATTGTGGACATTCTCGTTAGTTCTTTTGGGGCTTGCGAGTCATTTTGCTCATGGAAGTTTTTTAGAATTTGCCATGGCGATGGATTTTGGTGGGATCGTGCTCGTAACGAGTTTTTTTCCTTTATATGGATGGATCTCAAAAAAAATCAGTAAAACCTCAACTCAAATGCTTATTATCTTTCTTTATCAGGCCGGTCTTTGGTTTGTTTTTTATTCCCTAAATAAATGGGTGAAATTTAGCATTTGCATCGTCATTTTTGGTATCGCCTTCTATGAGATTTACATTTCTGAAGGAAAATCTTTTTTTAAGGCCAGGCAACTTCATTACTCGATCTGTGTCCTTTTCATTTCTTTTTTCATTTTTATGCTAGATGAATTAAAAATCTTTTGTCATCCCCATAGTTTTTTTTCCGGTCATTCAGTATGGCATCTTGGAACCGCCCTTAGTCTTTATTTTTATGGGAAGTGGCGTTTTCGAGAAATCTAAATTTCTCTAAGAAATTTAAAAGAGTTTTATCATGAGAGGCATTGAATCCGCTTGTATTAAGGGCAAGGAAGGCCATCATTTCATCTAGGTCTAACTCTAATTTCATTAACCATTTTTCAAAATGCTCTAGCTTTTCTGGGTGATAATGAGTCAAGGCAGATTTGAAGCATTTCAAAAGATGGATGGCATAGGCATTCATATCAGAGATTAGATACTCATACTCATTTTCAAAGGCTGCATTTTCAAGTAGCTCGCTGAAGTCACCGCGGTTGTGACAAAAATCCAGGAATCCATAGAATCCTAGCTGACCCATGTAACATTGATTATCAAAATAAAAATGATCAGCATGAATGAGGTCATGCATGGTAAAACCAAGTGCGTCCCTTTGTCCTAAAATCAGCTTACTTGCTTTTTCTTTTTCTAAGATGACCGTGACACAACGACGGCCTCTTTTTTGTTGATGTAAAACTTCATGAGGTAAAGGAATTCGAAACATCAATTCCAGACCATACTTTCCGTTGGACCACTCTAGGATAGACCGATTTACACTGATTGGTGTGGATCGTAGCGAAAAATGATTGAAAACATCACCGATCGTCTGCAACTCAGCAAGACGCTTTCGAATATTTGGTTCCCATGTCTCATAAAAGTGACTCAGAGGCGTCTTTAACTGATGATGCTCAACGATTGGGCAAGCCTTTTTTGCTCCGGCCCAGGTACCAGGATAGCGATGGGATAGAACGGTGATAACGTAAATGGCCGCAAATTCTGCTGAAGAATATTGCCCTTGATGAAACTTCTCAAGTATTGGCCGCATTTTGGATTCAATGCTCATCGCCTCTTGGGGGAGCGCATCTTCTGGCAAAAGAATTTTCTTAAACCGTCCTGATCTTGAGGATGTTTTCGTAGGTAAATTTGTACTCATCTTGGTAAGATCTTTTTAACAAGGCAAAATGATTGTGACAAGTGTTCACAACAGGAGGACTTATGCATTGGAACAGTTTACAAAAAGTTTGGACTCAGGCCGGACGCCGGAACAATATCCAGGTTCGCTTCAACGATTGGTCTCATGCGATTAAGTATTTTACCATCATGGGTGAAAGCTCTGACGGGAAAAGATTTGTTGGTCAATTAAACACGGGTGAAAAAATGTCATTCTCGAAAAAATCTCGTGGCTGGACCATGTATCATGCGGGTGACGAACAAAGCGCACGGGCCATTTAATAGCAAGGCGTAGTTGATCTACGCCTTACGTTTTTTTTCTGATGTAAACAACCTTATCAACTTCACAAATAAGTTTTCCCTCATCATCTTTTATTTCAACTTTAAACACATAATCCATTTTGGTATTAGTCTCGACCGTGGATTTGATTTCTTCTAACACCTCAGGCCTAAGGTTAAATTCAGCGTGAACTGTTCCCTTACCAGGCTTTTTAAATTGGATCGTTGCCCCTTTATCCCAAACGATATAATCCTTTCCGAGATTTTTAATAAGCATCAGCATGTACCAAGGATCAACCATCGAATAGAGGGAGCCACCAAATTGAGTGCCCATATAGTTTTTATTATAAAAAGTCAGAGGCATGGAAACTTTAGCGCTTCGATAGTCTTTGCTCATGTGAACTAATTTCACTCCAGCTCCGAGAAAAGGCCCATACAGATTAATCGCTTTTTCTAAGAAGCGTTGTCGAAGCTCAAACAGAAGACCACTCATACTTTTACCTTTTGCAATTGTTCCTCATTTAAAATCGCGACATGTGATTCTGCATGGGCGAGTAAATCTCCATCTGGTGAAAACACTGTCGCTCGCATAAAAATAAAAGATTTTGTTTTTTGAAGAACTTCAGCTTCAATCACACAAAATTCCATTTTTTCGATAAATGGTTTTGTAAAAGTCACGTTGAGAGAAAGAGTCGTGCAAGGTCTTTCAGCTGTAATGTAGGAGAGTGGGCCAAAATGATCATCCAGAGCTGCTCCTAAAAATCCTCCTTGATAGGTTTTGATGGGGTTGGTGAAGCGTTTCTGAAAAGGGACTTTGCCCTTGATCTTTTTACCTGGAATCACTTCAAGGTACTCAATCTCAAGCTCCAGTTGGGATGGAGGAGGAAGTTGTAGATCAATTCCTCGCGCATTCATTTGTTCTTTTGTTACCTGAAGTGATTTTTGCCATTGTTCGTGAACACTCATATTATTCCTTAACTGATTTAAGATAACTTTTTAAATTCTTTTTTACCATGTCAGAGTCTTGGTTGAGACGCGCTAATTGAATACTTCCTTGAATGAGTCCCATCGTTTGTAATACGGCATCCTGAATGGGAAGGCGCAAACCATGCTCTTTATGAATCGCCTTAAAAAGTTTGGTGAGCCATTCTCTTTGGATACTATGCAATTTTTTAATTTCGAGTTGAAGGTCTGGATCAATGAGACCCCATTCTAAACTAAGAGCACCCACGGGACAGACTCGCTGTTGTTCACAAATCCAACTGGTAAGAGTTTCTGCATAAGTGAGAATTTGTTTTTCCGCAGGTAAGTGCTGGTATTTCTCTGTCCAAGCAGTAAAGGCATTTTGATAAAAGCGGTAAAGTTCAACTGCCAGAGCATTTTTCGATGGGTAATGATGGAAGAGGCTCGCCTTCTTTAAATTTAAGGAACTTGCCAATTCTTGGAGAGAAAATCCATTTAAGCCCTTGGAAAGAAGCATGCGACTGGCCTCATGAAGGATTTCTTCTTTTGTTGAGCTGGACATGAATCTGATCTCCGATTATAATGATGTTAACCTACCGATCGGTCGGTTGTCAAAAGGGAAACTCTATGGCCTTCTCAAGAAAAGTTGCAATTCTCCATGGATCACGTACTCCATTTGTAAAGTCGATGACACAATATCAGGGCAAATCTAATCAAGATCTTCTCAGTCATGCTTTCAATGATCTTGTGTCCAAAACCAAAATTGAAGGAAAGCTTTTGGGGGATGTTATCGCTGGGACAGTCATGAATCATCCATTTGATTGGAATCTCTCAAGGGAAGTTGTTCTTGGTTCCAAGCTCCATCCCAATACGCCAGGACTTAATATTCAGCGCGCGTGCGGGACTGGACTTGAGGCGGCGAATCTTATCGCACTTAAAATTGCTTCCGGTCAAATTGACGTTGGAATTGCTGGGGGAAGTGACACAAATTCGGATATTCCGCTGATTGGCCAACGTAAGCTGACTCACTTTTTAATTCGGCTTCAAAATGCAAAATCAATTCCAGAAAAATTAAAAATCCTTAGCTCGTTTAATCCTGGCCTCTTAAAGCCTCAGGTTCCTGCGGTGAAAGAGCCCCGTACTGGTTTTTCTATGGGTGAGCATACAGAGTTGATGGTAAAGGAATGGTCCATTTCAAGACAGGCCCAAGATGAGCTTGCTTATCGTTCCCACCAAAATGCAGCTAAGGCTTATGAGGAAGGATTTCATCAGGATCTTGTTGCAGAATATTTAGGTTTAAAGCAAGACTCCATAACCAGAAAAGAGACCACAGTAGAAAAACTTGCGAGGCTTAAACCTGCTTTTGATAAATCCTCTAATGGAACTTTAACCGCAGGTAATTCAACTCCTTTGACGGATGGTGCTTCGGCTGTTCTACTTTCTAGCGAAGATTGGGCAAAACAACATAATTTAGAACCAATGGCCTATTTTGTTGATGCTGAAGTCGCCTCAGTCGATTTTGTCCATGGGGCCGGATTACTGATGGCACCTACAATTGCCGTTTCACAATTGCTCAGGAGAAATAATCTCACTTTGCAGGACTTTGACTTTTATGAAATCCATGAAGCCTTCGCTGGCCAAGTGCTTTGTACCCTTAAAGCTTGGGAAGATCCTGTATATTGCAAAAATGTTTTGGGCAGAGATAAGCCGATGGGAGCTATTGATCAAACTCGCATGAATATTAAAGGTGGAAGCCTTGCTTTGGGCCATCCGTTTGCGGCGACAGGGGGAAGAATTGTGGCGACCGCTGCGAAGATTCTTAAAGAGAAAGGACAGGGACGAATTTTAATTAGTATCTGCACAGCCGGGGGAATGGGGATCGCTGCCATTGTTGAGAGGTAAATTATGCATATGATTTTTAGAACGATCTGGATTTTTCTCACCCGACGATTTTTACCGAAGTCTGGGATGAATGAAATGACTGAAATTTCCATGAGAGTTATGCCCACTGATCTGGATTATCTTTGGCATGTGAATAATGGTGTGTATTTTTCGCTCATGGATTTTGGTAGATGGAATATGATTTTTCGCAATGGAGTGTTTGATGAATGCATGAAGCGTGGATGGTATTCTGTTGTTGCGGCCGAAAAAATCAAATTCAGAAAATCTCTGGAGCTTTGGGATAAATTTACTCTAAAAACACAAATTCTAGGTCATGATGAGAAATATTTTTTTATCCAACAGCGTTTTTTTAGAAAAGATGAGCTTATGGCAACTGGCCTGGTGAAAGTTCGATTTCTGAAACGAGCCGGGGGAACGGTAAGCACAAAAGAAGTCCTAGAGGGACTTAATGCAACCATGGAAACGAATTTGGGAGAGTTGAGTGGAGAGTGGATGGCGATGGAAGCAAAATATTTTAATTAAAGAAATTTTTTGCCACACTGAGAGTGTTCAGGTGTGCTCTGACAGTAAGTTCAATCGGCTTAGCATAACCTCCACCGATGGCCATTGCGACAGGTTTATGACCTGCAAATTCAAACACCATTTGATCACGTGCCATGAGACCCTCAAAGGTTAAATCAAAAGTTCCCAGAACATCTTCTTTTAAATTATCCACACCGGCCTGATAAAAGAGAATATCCCAGTCAGTGGGTAGATGCTTAAGTGCATTTTCTAAAGATTTCAAATACAGCTCATCTGAGCAATGCAAGGGCAAAGCAACATCTAAGTGCGAGGGAACTTTTCTAAAAGGATAATTTTTTTCTCCATGCAGACTTAAAATAAATACGTCGTCTCGTTTTCCTAAAATGGAGCTGTTTCCATTTCCCTGGTGTACATCCAAATCGATGATTAAGATTTTTTTGACCTTCTTTAAATCTAATAAGCGAACGGCCGCGCAGGCAAAATCATTAAAAACGCAATATCCTTCTCCTGATCCAGAATGGGCATGGTGAGTGCCACCGGCCAAAAGAGCACTAAATCCTTGCTGGAGTGCCTTCTCGCTTGCTTCAATGAAGCCACCTACGGCCGCGGTTGAGCGCTGAAGGAGAATTTCAGACCAAGGTAAACCGATAGGGCGCAGCTCTTTTTCAGTCAATGTATTATGGAAAAGTCCATCCACGTAATGATGATCGTGGGCCTTTAAAAGATCATTCTTATCGGCATGTGGGTCAGG
>CANFNX010000019.1 GCA_947448495.1 Bacteriovoracaceae bacterium
CTCCTCTCCATCCCCAAGCATAGGGAAGCAAACCATAAAGGGCCATGAGTAAGCTATAGAGAAGAATATTGACTTGAATAAAACTTCTAGGGTGAGTTTGCACGAAGGTTAAAATACGTGCATTCCCATACTCCGACTTCCGGTAGTAACTAATCGCCATGAAATGGGGAATCTGCCATAAAAACAAAGTTCCAAAAATATAAATCCCTGCACCAGAAATAGAATTCGTGAGAAGCGTCCATCCCATAAGGCATGGAAGAGCTCCAGGGATAGCTCCAACGTAGAGCGCATAAGGGGTTCGTGTCTTAAGTGGAGTGTAGATATAAAGATAAGAAAGAGCCGCAAATAATCCAAGGCCGGCCGTTAGAAGATTAGAGGTCCATGTCAAAATAAGGGTTCCAAAAATAATTAACCCCCACCCCCAAGACCAGGCAACTATCGGAGCAAGCCGGCCTGCAGGTAAAGGGCGATCCTTTGTTCGCTCCATGTACTTATCAATTTCACGCTCATAATAACAATTTAGGCTCAAGCTTCCAGCGGCTTGCAGCCAAATTGCTAAGAGCGAAAGAATAAGGAGAATGAGATTCATACTCAGCGGAGCGAGAAAAACCCCTACAAGTAGAGTGATGACAACGAGTACAGTGAGTTTTGGCTTAAAGAGGTCCATCAAATCGTTCAAATAAGTAGGAACCGGTTTTCCAAAGAAGTACCACTCATATCTTCTAAGTCTAACAATCAAAAAAAGAAGGGAACAAAATGAAATAATTGCGGCAGAAAAATGCCACAGAACCATCTCGCTTGAAGAGCTTCTACCCATCTTAAATCCCAAAAACAGCTGGGCCAACATGCCGAGAAAACCTAACAATGCAACAGGCTTCCATTTTGGCAAATGCTTCATTAAGTAAGAGAAGACAAACAAGCCAGAAATCGTGGTGAAGATTCCCATAAAACGATGCAAGAGAGAGAGACTACCAGCGAATGGAATTTTCGCCTGCTGACTCCAACAACTCCAAAACTCCATTGTCTCTTCACAACTTGCCAGTAGCGAAGATTTGCGCAAGATACCGCCAAGGACAAATTGAAATACAAGAATAAAAAAGAAGAATCCGACAATATCTTTTAACTTCGGATTCCAATCTTTAAGCAAACTCTCATCAAATGAAAGATCTTTTGTTCCTTCCAGTGATGATAAAAAGAGTAAAGAAAAAATAAGATGTAAAACTGATGTGATCGTAGGCAACTTATAAAGATAAGTTGCAAGCCCCAAAAGTGACTGAAGAACGATTAAAAAAAATGGTAAAAAAGATTTAAAACGAACTCTCTTCCATTGAGTCCATCCCCAAAAAACACTTAACACAGAGATGAGGACTGCCATGAATCGGTGGAGAGATTCATAGAATGCCGGAGTCATATAAAGTGGAAGGAATTCTCCGAAACAAAGAGGCCAATCAGGACAGACAAGAGATGCCTTTAAAACTTGTAGTTGTGCCCCGATGAAAAGAAGAAGGATGGTTCCTAAATAAAGAGGCCAATACAAAAGCCTCATACGAACCATTGGTACAACATGAAATAAACGATTACACCAGTCACAGAAACATACATCCAGATGGGGAAAGTGATTTTAGCAATTTTCTTATGCTTCTCCCACTCTCCTTTATAGGCATGCCAGAATGTTTTGAGAATCATCGGCACCATCAGAGCGGCGAGAATGATATGCGGAACAAGAATAAGAAGATAAACCGTTTTTATCCAACCGAGGTCTGGAAATTTCTTGCTCGGAACATGATAGTGATAAATTAAATAGCAAGTTAGAAAACAAGCAGAAACAGCAAGAGCCGAAATCATAAGATTTCGATGAAGAATTTTATTTTGTTTTTTTATCGCTATAAATCCAGACAGTAGCAAGCAAGCGGCAACTGAATTTAAAAACGCATTAAGACTCGGCAGATCCTGTATTGTCATTTTCTGCTCTCAAGGTACGATGTTTTTTAATCATTCTGTAGATTAAGTAAAACGGTAAATAAATACAGAGAATGAAGAGTCCAAGAACTAAGGTTGTATTGGAATCCTTCCCACCTTGGGAATTACCCGCACAATAAGGGCAAGCGAGAAGGTCCGTAACAAACAATAAACTTAGAAAGAGCAATCCCATTTTTTTCATTAGAGTAGATAAATAAAAGTGAAAACAAGAATCCAGACCAGATCTACGAAGTGCCAGAAAAGGCCAAGGATTTCTAACCGATTATAGTCACCATTATCATAATTCCCCTTAAGGGCATTAATATATTCACAGATTAAGTAACCCACACCCGTTGCAACATGCAGACCATGAAAACCTGTCACGAGGTAGAATGTTGAACCGAAAAGACTCGTTCCATGTGTAAAAGAAGCTAGCTTCACTCCAGCATGAACCAAATGAGTATATTCATAAGCTTGGATACCCAAAAATGTAGCCCCGCCAATAATGGTCACGAGTAACCAACGGAGCATGCTTTGACGATTTTTGGCTTTACATGCATCGATCGATAAAACCATTGATACAGATGAACAAATAAGAATAAAGGTTGCGATACCAGAAAGTGTAATTCCCAAGTGATCTGCAGGATTTGGCCAATCAAGCTTAGATCGAAGAACTGCATAAGCAATTAAAAAACCTGAGAAAGACATGGCATCAGTAACCAAAAATATCCACATTCCAATTTTACCTGGAGTCGCTTTAGCAAATTGTGGGTCAACTCCGCCAATAAGTGGGTTAGAAGAATGATGTGCGTGATCGGACATAATGGTTACTCCAACAACAATGAAAATTTAATATTTTTAAAAATTCTACACGACCGGGTGCTTAACCGCAACACTGACGCGCCAAGCTATTTCTTACTTATCTCAAAAAGTTTAGCCATAATCCAGTCTGCAACTTCGACATTCTTTAAATCAGAGATTGGTTTAGGAGATTTGAGCGAGTCTAGAGTTCTCAGTAAAACGAGACCCTTGTTCCCCGATTTAATAAAACTCTCTATCTTAACCAACCAGAAAAGATTTTGCTTGGTAAAATCGACCTTAACTAAAAGGTGCTCAACTTTACTATTCTCCACAATGGTTAGAATCTCGCTCTTTTCCTTAAAGGGAATAAACCCAGCACAGATTTTTATCGCAAGCTCTTGATTCTCCTTTATGAGATAAATCTTATCTGGATCAAGTTGATTAAGAATTTTATTTCTGAGCTCAAGGGGCAACTCTGATCCTGAAATCTCAACATGCAAAAGTCTTTTTAGCGTGCACGGATTGGCGGCAAAAGCGTCGAGAGCGATAAAAAACAATCCCATAAAAAATAACTTGATCATATTGAATACCTGCAAGAGTGAAAAAACCTCTTACATTATAACCTCCACAATCTGATTTTCTAGCTTCAATTTTGAGAATTATTATGAGATATAGCCCACCGTATAAAAGACCAAAGGATGTTTTATGACTCAAAAAACCATGATAATGGGCAAAGATGCGCCTTTAGAAGAAACCATTTCTCGCCTTAAAATGAAACTCTTAGATTGGGGCTTTGATGTTGAAGAAGCTTCATGGCTTAACCCAGTTCCTAATGTTTGGTCTGTTCATATAAGAGATAAATATTGTCCTTACCTATTCACAAACGGAAAAGGACTGACAAAGGATGCGGCCCTAGCTTCTGCTTTGGGTGAATTTTTCGAGCGTCTCAATTGTAACTATTTTTTCGCAGACTTCTATTTAGGGGATCAAATCGCGAATTCAGATTTTGTCCATTACCCGAACGAGAAGTGGTTTAAATTTAATGAGAATGAAATGCCTGAAGGCATGATGAATGAGGAGCTTTGGGACTACTATGATCCAGCAAGAGAATTAACTCCCGCTCAACTTGTTGATACAAATTCAGGTAATGCAGAAAGAGGTATTTGCGCTCTTCCCTATACCAATGCCATCTCTCAAAAAACTTATTATATTCCTATGAATATTATTGGAAATCTTTACGTCTCCAACGGAATGTCAGCAGGAAATACTAAAACAGAAGCTAGGGTTCAGGCCTTGTCGGAAATTTTTGAACGTTCTATAAAAAATAAAATTCTCGCAGAAGGAATTGCTCTTCCGACAATTCCGCAAGAAGTTCTTAATCGTTACCCGAAAGTTGTTGAAGCGATCAAAGAACTTGAATCGAACGGCTACCCTATCATTTGTAAAGATGCATCTCTCGGTGGGAAATATCCTGTCATTAATGTCACTCTTCTGAATCCGGCTGAAGGTACGGCTTTTGCTTCATTTGGTGCGCATCCTAAATTTCAAGTCGCTCTTGAAAGAACATTGACCGAACTACTTCAGGGCCGAAGACTTGACCAATTAAACGTTTTTTCTCCACCCACTTTCACGCTTGAGGATGTGAGCGACAATTTGAATCTTGAAGCTCATTTTATCGATTCAAATGGTCTCATCCACTGGAACTTTTTCAAAGAATCATCAGATTATAATTTTGCAGACTGGAATTTCGGACAAAATACAACTCAAAGTGAGTATGAGGCGATGATCAATATCTTCAATGAAATGGAGAAGAATGTTTATGTTATGGATTTTGAGCATCTCGGAGTTTATGGATGCCGTATTCACGTCCCTGGAATGTCAGAGATTTATCAACCAGAGGATCTCGCATGGGATAACAATAACTCAGGATATGACGTTCGCACACATATACTATCGGCCCATGAACTTCCTCAAGAAGAGCTTATGGAGCTTTATACGGCCTTAGAAGAAAAGGGCTTCGATGACATGCTCCTCGTAAGCCATGCTATTGGTATAATCCCCGACGCAGGAACTTACTGGGCTTCACTCCGTATGGGAGAATTCAAAACGATGCTGGCCCTAGCTGCCAAGAACTATGAGCTTGCAAAGGCCGGAACAGATTGGTGCCTTCATTTCGCCCCGTTAACCAAAGATCGTAAACTTCTTTATCTCTGTATCAATACGCTCCTTCAAATTGAAATGGATGATGCTTTGAATGAAAAAGACTTTCTTCCTACCGCTGAAAGAATGTACGGAAAGGATCTATTAGAAAAATCGCAACAAATTATCAATGCTTTTGAAAAATTCGATGGTCTACATGAGTCAGATCTTAACTTGAAGGGATTTGAGATGCACCAAAAACTCATTACGAGTTACGAGAAGCTACAAAAAGCAAAACAGTTGTGGACAGAATCGAAATAAGAAGTTGGCAGCGATTGATTAATACTCTATCGCTGCCGCACCTTCTAAGGACTGATATTTTTCATTCAAAAATTTAAAATAAACTTTCTTTTTTGCCTGCAAACTCTTAATAAAAGAATGAATGAGTGCAGGTTCATCAATCAAAAGAAACCCAAGACTCTCCCTTAACTCATCCCAGCTGCGACCATAAATATTTAATAACTTTTTTGCGACCTTATTAAAATAATGATCTTTCTTGCAATCAAGATCAAGCTCAGAGCAACGTTTTTTATACTGCTCTAAAATTTCATCTAACTTTTCTGATGAAATAGACTCAATCTCTTCACGACTGAAGCTTAGTCCCATTTGGGACTGAGTTGAACCTAGTTTCTTTTCTTCTGGAAGCGCTCTATCAAAACCTTTTGCCCCCATGATTCTACCTGGGGTCAAGAAACGCTTGAAAAGATCTTTCGTTTCGGCCTTATTCATTTCTGAAAACCAAAAAAGAATCATGCTTGACTCTGACTGGTAAACAATTCGACTATAATTTTTAAGTGGGAGTAATAATCCGGTATTTCTCGTTTCTTTGATGTCCATGACATCGCGTTCATCATCATAGGTCATATCGTACTCTGCTCTTTCAGTTTCACGACCTAGAACACCTGGTATACCAACAAATCCCATCTTTTCAGTTCCAGACCAATTCATCTTTTGTTCATTTTGATTCAGCTCTTGCTGAACGATATGCAATCGTCCTTTAAGCGCTTGTTGATAAAGTTTTTGATGTGTTGGATTCTCAAGATCAAACGTATAAACGTTGGTCACTCGCTTTCCCTTGAGCCAATGGAACTGAGAATTAGCAACAGCAATTCCCGCCTGAAGACGTCTATTCTTAAGATCCTCTTCTATGATGGAGAACTGTACTTCGTGATCCGAGATTTTTTTTACTTTTAAGCCAAATAAATTTTGGATGGTTATCCCGGCAGTTAAAATATTCACCACGCTGAAACTTGCTCCAGCATACATACTGACTCCTCCATAACGCTGAAAGAGACCACTATCACCGACTCTCCATTCCTTCATTTCTATAAGTTCTTCAGGCATTTTTATCGAACCTGTTTCCTCTTCACGATTTTCAATGAGACGAACCATAACGTCTCGAGCACCTTTGTAAGGAATAAAACCAAGATTGAAGGTATTTGAGACAAGGGCAGCCTCAATCCCTAAACCAATTTCCCAACGCTTTCTTTTGACTTCAACCCAACCCAGTTTCTCACCTTGCTCTGCGAACATGAATTGACCGGCCTGAATGGGTCGAATATAGCGAGATACCGATCTTGTCCAAACAGTTTGAGCAAGTGGACCAACACTAAAAACGGACTGCAAATTATTGCTAATGAGACTGATGTTGCCGTCTAAATCAATATAAAACGGGACATTGTATGGTGATCCAAGGGTGCTTTGGGTTTCAATGTAGTCGAGATCCCCGGAGAGATCTTGGGCCCAAGCAAGCTGAGAAAATAATAAGAAAAAAAATAGCAGGTAGTTCATCATTGCTGCCATTATGATCCTAAGCTGGCCTAGTTCCTAGTGACCTTGAATTATTCATCCATAGGTGGCCAGAGATTTGACAGGTCATATGGGTTAGAGGAAGCTAAGTCCCTAAAATAAGAGAGGACCATACTGGTCCCCACTTTTAATTCACGAGTATAGCAAGTTGAACTTTCGCCATAATCGGATCTGATACTTTGTTGATAGGTCCATTTTATCCTGTCCGAAGCCTCGTGCATACCGCACTACAATCAGGCAAGAACTACTCTTTTTTGAAAGTCAGAAGTCCAACACCAAGCAATGTTTCAGGGTAGTCCATATCAGTTAATGTCGCTTGCAAGGCAATGTCTCCGTTGGCGCCGATTCCTGCAGACCCGTAAAATAGGGCATCTTGTGATTTATAATAGATTCTTGCGGGCCCTTTATCTGTCTGCACGATGTCGCCTTCAGTAACCAATTTGCGAAGTCCTTCATGATCATAAACCCAAAAGGCTCTACGTTTCTCCAAATCAAGACCACGAAAAACGAGTGTACCATTTCTTAATTTTGGGGCGAAATAATCAAAGTTCATGAGGTCTCGCCCTACCCTTGCGACTTCAATCAATTTATTTTTCTCTAAAATAAAGATAGCCTCTCCATCGTCATCAGTTCCAATAATGGCTACTTCTTGATTATCAACGGCATACTGGTGACGGAAAGATTTTAATTTAGAATTTGGATCTGAATCACGATCTTTTAATATCACTTTAAACCCGCCGTCCCAGTACATTAGCTCATCTGGAGCAGAATCATTCAACTGCTCGCGCCTAATTTTAAAAATGAAGTGACCTGTTGCATCCGTTACGGGTGGAAAAAGATGAGCATTACTTTCATTAAAAAGTGTTTGAGTTCCAGTTGCTGTCCATAATTGCAGTGATTTTGTTTCGCTCTGAAGTCGATAAATATAGACTTGGTTTGTAATGGGTAAAAAAGAATCAATGATTGAAGAAAAGGGTCCAAGATTTTTTAATGGCATGATCCTGAAATTGTCGGCAGAGCTTTCAAATAAATGATTGATTCCAGCTTCAGTAAATTCATACCAAGTGAATTTTTCTCCCATTTCTATAGGAAGGGAGAAAAGACCTATCTCACTTCGAGCAAGTACCTGATAAGTGTCAGCAAAACGCATCATCTGAGATTCGCCAGCATCATTCACACAACCCAAGTAGACACCCTGACTGCCAACTGCTGGTGAGGAGTCAAAGCATGTAAGACCGTCTGGGGCATTATAAGAATCATTGCCCGTGTAGCGAGCCAATAGCTGTGGTTTTGAGTAGTGACCAAAAGCCGTTGTGGCCATAAACAAAGCAAGTAAAAGAGTTTTCATCTAAATATTATAGTTCATACCCTTTTCATTCATTTCCATCATTTTCTTACCGATAAACAGTTATGGATGCCACCGTAACAGACTTTTCTCGTCGGCTAAAAGAGATTGCCAAAGATCTGAGCTTCCTTGCTCGACCACGCTACCCTTTGGCCCATCTCATCCAGCTCTTTCCACAATATAAATATTTTATTCATCAACTTGAAGATATATCTACTCCCTTTGGCGTAGATGGAGCTTCGAAAAGATTTCTCATGGATCAATTTCTCGCAGATCTTGATCAATCAAACTTATCAAACGAGCTGAAAGAAATATTCAACCGAAGAGTGGATGATTATCGTTCACTCCTTCTAATGATGGAAAATTTCGGAGGATCAATCTTTTATGAAAATTGTTTAAAACTTTATGGAACATCAAAACAATCCATGAAAGATCCCCACTTTCATCAATTTATAGACAAAATCTCTGAACATTGTGAAATAGATGAAATGGGAGAAATGTATTCAGGGGAAAAGGCGATGAGTTATATAAAAAATAAACTCAGCGAGAGTTTTCCTGATACAGATATTGAAGTTAAACCATCTTCGTCCCTACTATCAGACTCCTCTGCGGGAAGAAAAGTTTTTAAATTAAACCCTCACAAAGAATACAGTCTCCAGCAGCTGAATATTTTTCTTGCACATGAAGGTTGGGCCCACCTGGGTACTTCACTTAATGGGTTTCTTCAGGTTGATCATCCATGGTTGAGTGTTTGGTCCCCACGTACGACCTTTCTTCAAGAAGGCCTTGCGATTCTGACTGAGCTCATCACTGGTTTTATGACTAAGGAAAGATGGCATAAAATTCAGTTGAGACATCTTGCAACGGCAATGGCCGAAGAAGGCTCTCAAATAAAAGACGTCTATGGATTTTTACGACATCATGGAGTCTCTGGACTGGATGCCCTCAAATTGGCCTTGAGAGTTTTTAGAGGAGTTCCCTTAGAAGGAGGAATGGCCTTTACCAAAGAATTATTATATCTCCACGGGGTGATCCAACTCCTCTATCAGTTGGAGTATTTCCAGGCAGATTTGAAAACCTTTTGGATAGGTAAAGTTTCTTTTGAAGAACATGCTCTCTTGATAAATGACTGGCCAAAGCTGCAACAGCATTTGGCCTATTATCCTCGACAGTTGGAGGAAGTGGCGGTTAAGGAGAGACTTATAAATTTACAAAAACTAGCATCGTCCCTATTTACTCGCGCTTATTTATAAGCATCTGAGCGACTTGGAGAAACGAGTCAAATAATTGCGTTTGTAAGTCTTCAGGTATTTCTGAATGCTCCATGGCCTTTTTCATACAATATAACCACTGTTCCGCTTCAACAACTCCGATAGGAAATGGATTATGGCGCATTCTAAGGCGAGGATGTCCGAAGGTCTCAAGATAAAGTTGTGGTCCTCCAAGCCATCCAGAAAGAAAAAATTTTAATTTATGAGCAGACTCCTGGAGATCTCTACCAGCATGAGTCGCATAGCATTCCTTGGCGCTTGGATCAGAACTCATAATTAAATAAAACTGATCAATGAGCTTATCAATTCCCTCCTGGCCACCCACTTTGTCATACAGCATTTTTAGTTTATCCAGAAGGCGCCGCTAGGAGTGGGCCTTGCAGTCAGATCAATGATGATAGATTTTGATTCTCCCACTGTTTCACTTTCAACTTTGTAACCTGGTAAAGCTTGGCCCTGAGTAATGAGATCATGAACTTCAGAAACCCACTTTAGCATCCTTTCCGGATTCCAGGCTTCAAGATGAATGTGGGCCTCTTTATCACTCCATTGAGCAGCTGGGTGTGTAAGAATTTTTAATATACTCACTTTGTTTCCAGTCAATGGTCCACCAACAAATCTTTTGGGAACATTTATGATGCTTTTCCATTTCTCCATGAAAGGCTCCATAAGTCCGCCAACTCTTAGAAAGCTCATTCCAAAAGCCGAGCAACCGGCACCTTGCCCTTTTAAGGGATCTGCCTGTAGGCCAGAATAAATATTTCCATAGCCGCGCTCTTCATACTCATTTACATATTGAAGCATTCGCTGGCAGGTTTGTGGAGACACAAGAGCTGTAAATCGTCCTCTTCTTTCAGAGCCTTCATAAGGGGCCATATCTTTTAAAATGGATTCATCTTTTTCAAACTTACCTTTGTAGGTATGGAACATTACACCTAGACCATATTTTTCTTTGAACAAGAGCTCTTTTTCATTTGAATCATCAGACGATGTTTGACCCCGATAGATATGAGTTCCAATAGAATCACATTTCACTTCAACAAATACATGACTTATTGAGTAAGCTCTCATCCCATGAGTATTAGCGATGGAATTTTTTAAAGTTGAAATGGTCATTCTCCAAGGGTTGGACCAGTCAATCCCTAGTGGGGATCGGAAAAGATGCAAACTGATTGAATCGGCCAAAAGATGGGTCGAAAATAAAAATAAAAAAACACCGATTAGTTTACTCAAGAGTGCCTCTGCCTTTAGGAATAAAGTTTTGTAATAGCCTAGTCTCTTATATAATAAGCTTAGCTACGTTTTTTACTAGAAAACTTTATAAAAAAAAGAGGTCCCAAATGAAACTCATCTCTTACATTACTCTTGCAAGTCTATTGGCAATTTCTTCCTGTTCCATGATGAACAAATCTTGCTGTGCCAAAAAAGAAAAAGCCACATGCGCAAAAGAAAATTGCGACAAACCTTGCTGTGATAAAGATAAAAAATGCGATGATGGTTCTTGTAAAAAAGAAGAAAGCTGTCAAAAAGCAGAAAAAAAAGCGTGCTGTAAGACTGATAGCTGTAAAAAGTAATTCTCTATCATAGGTCAAAGCCATGAAATTCATATGTTTCATCGCCTTCTTTTTATCATTGAAGGCCAGTGCCAATCCGTGTTCGATGGATTCATCGAAGTTTTGCTCAGGAATTGAACCTGGCAAGGGACAGCTCGCAAAATGCTTGAGTGATTATCAAGAACAGCTTTCAGTTGGTTGTGCTAAAGAGCTAAAAGAATTCAAAAAAGAAACTGGCTCAAAGAATCCATGCTTTGAAGATCTAGCTGATTTTTGCGCAAAGGTCCCTGCTTTACCAGGGAGATATGAATACTGCCTGTTAAGAAATGAATCTCGTTTAACAAACAAATGCTCCGCAGATTTCAAAAAGAAAAAAAGCAAACTGATTGTTCAAGATGTTTGTGCTCAAGACATTGTGAATAACTGTTATGAGGCGGTCACAGAACCTGAGGGGGCCATAGTAAGATGCCTAATCAAGCATCAAGGCCAGCTGGCCGGATTTTGTCAAAAAGCGATCTCCCAAAAAGTGATGAATATCAAAAAGAATAATCCATGCTTTGAAGACACTGAGAAACACTGTCCCACTCAAACACTTTTCGCAGACATTCATGATTGCATGACAAAAAAGATTAAAATACTTGCTCCAACTTGTAGAAAAGTGGTTGAAGCGGAAATAAAGAAAGAAGAATCTAATCCTTGTTACAGGGATCTCATCAGACATTGTAAATCTGGTCTCTCTTCCTCTGAGCAGCATCAGTGCCTAAGTCTTAATGAAAATGTTCTGTCAAATACCTGTCGACAATTTCGCTCAATTGAAAGCACCAAACTCAAACAGATGGTTGAAATTTGTGAACCAGACCGCATGAAGCTTTGTCCATCTGCCCCTTTTCACGATGGTATGATTGTTAAATGTCTTAAAGAAAATTTTCCTCGCGTCTCAGGGTCTTGCCAAAAATTATTAAAATAAAAAAGGCTCCATTTGGAGCCTTTTTTATAGCTTGTCGCTTTGTTCTTAGATAAAGTTTTTCGCCAAAATTTCCGCCATTTTTTCAGGAGTCGTACCGTTTTTATTAGCAGCCGATTCCAGAACTGATTGCATATTCCCTTCTGAGTAAGCATTTTCTAGAGCTTTTAAATTTACGCCCACCATTTCAGACATATAAGCATTGGTGTCTTCGTTTGTAAGAGCTCTTTTAGATGCAAATTTACGAAAATGGTTGGAAGCTTTTGCAATTTTTAGTGAACGCTCATTTGAAAGACCAAATTTCCCTTTAACTTGTTTTGCCATTTCCACTACTAAATACTGCTCAACCACAGCTGCTCTCTTCAATGTGTCTTTATTAGTTAATGAAGTTTCTTCAAAAAGTAATTTCCCATTGGCCACGATTCCACGGGCCGTATTTTTTGGTGCAGGTATTTTGCTGTAATCAAAAATATCATTATGGGCCATGGATAAAAGATTCGCATAACCTTTTAGGGCCTGGGATTTTCCTACAGATAAAGAACCATCATAGAATCCATCACCATACCCCACATCGTATCCATCAGTGTAACCATCCCCATAACCAAGGTCATAACCATCTTTTGAACCATCACTATAACCATCGTCGTATCCAATAGTATAACCATCATCTAGTCCATCGTTGTAACCCGTATTATATCCAGCGTTGTAGCCAGTATTATAGCCTTGAGAGATACCAATATTAATACCGTCTGATTTACCAGCATTGTAACCAGTGTTGTAACCTTGAGAGACACCAACCGCCTTACCATCGTTAAAACCAGAATTGTAGTCAGCTGAAGCAAAATAAACTTTCGCGCGATCGAAACCTGCCTGGTCCCCATCAGTGTAACCATCAGAGTAACCAGAGTCATATCCAGTGGCGTACCCTTGGGCCTTACCATCTGCAAGACCCTGAGCATACTTATCTGTACAGGCCACAGAGAGTCCAAGTAGTGAAGCAGTCGTTAGAACCATTAAACCTTTTTGTGTCATCATATCTTCAATCCCTTTTGCAATACTCCCAGATCACTCTGAGAAAAAGTTTATCTCTATTGAGTAACACAAGGTCGCTTCCTGCTATCACTGTGTAGAAAACATCAAAGCAAATAGCTTGCCAACTTTTCAGGATCAAATTGCCACCGAAACGGGTTTGTCAACTCGGCGCAAGGTGCTTGCTGACCCTGAAGAGTTGGAGCCAAAATGGCATCGAAGATTTTTGATTTGGAGTTAGTTCATCTCATAAGTTCTAAGGATCCAGTCAGAGCCCTCAGAGCAAAGAAAGACAAATTGGAAGTTTTTTATCGAGTCATCAAAGGCAGGATTTAACGCCTTACAATTCGCAGGAACAGCAATGGAATTCTGAATCGAAGAGATGATTGAATTCTTTTGTAGTTCAAAAAGATAGATACGATTCGCAGTGACGGCAGTTGAGTCAACATAAAGCGCTGGCCGATTTAAACCTTCCCTCTTAAAAGAAACAGGTTGATACATTTCTGATAGTACTTTAGAAGAGAAAAAACTATAGCGTAACTTTGGACGTGAAGCTTTCACCAAACTATCACCATTCTGAGTCAAAGAAACCAACTCATCTCTTGTTTGAATGATTGAAGTCAATCCGTCAAAGGATAAAAAACTTGCAAGATGACCAACGATTAAATCTGTCTGAGCATTATGTTCATAATTAAATTGAGTCACCTGATCTTCATTTTTAGTAATGACAATTTTGGAGCGTGCTCGATCATAAACATTGAGATAGCTTTCTCCAACGACTTCGACGCCATGACTTAGAGTTGAATATAACGGAGTCACATTTTCAGTTTGCAGAACAAGTTGTGGTAATGTTTTTCCATTGAATGCTTGAAAACCATTAAAAGATGCAATCAAAATTTTTCTTTTTGACCCATTACCTACACTCACCAACAGTCTTACCTGCTGATTGAGAATGTCTGTCGCAGAAAGAGGGAGTATATTTTCTAAAATAACACTCTCATTCCAATTCGATTTTAAATTGATCTTTAATTGATCCCGCCAGCTCTGAGTGGAGACTAATTTAAGATGAAGTTCTTTTGAAGTAATCTGCGGAACCAATTGATAAAGACGATTCTCTTTCGTTGTATCAAATCTCCCGTAAAAATCTTTAACTTGATCTTCTTTTGGGATCTGTCCTTCCGTAAAAAAAGTCGGTACAAGAATTTTCCCTAATGTCGGGTGATTCAATTGTGTAAAATAAAGATCATTTAGGGAAGAAACTCCGACATCTAAAACAACCCTCGCTTGAGGTAAAGGAGTCCAGAGCGGCGTAAAATCATTGTTCAAGAATCGAAACTCAAGAAATTTGCCCTTTTGATCCTCGTTCAAAGTCTGGATGACGTAATCAGATTTTCCGTCAAAATTCAAATCCACTCTGATAAGGTTAATGAGCGATTGCGCATTTTCAAGCCTGAGAGACTCACGAACTTGCACCACCTGAAGATCTGTTTTTCTAAAAAACGTTAACTCCATTCTCCTCTCGTCTTTAAGCGTTTTTTTCAAAAAGTACTCTTGAAGACGATCTTGAGGTGAATAAGATTCAACGGTATTTAAGTATGCGGCGAGCCTGCCATTAGAGGCCGAGCCTAATGGGAGTGCATCTTTAAAAAAAGAAAATGGGAATTTCTTAAAGAGTATTTCTGAACGGATATCACGAACGATGGGGAGCTCAGTCGTAAAACTTGACTCCGAATTCTCTTCAATAATCGTCACTTTAATTTTTGCCAGACTCTCAGCAGAAAGATTGGTCACCTCAATTGAAAAAGGCAACTCCTTCACTTCGGAAGATTTAAGCCCAGAGATTGAAAGAATCTCGGTTGTAGCTTTAATTGAATCATTTAGGCTTTCTAATTTAACTTGGAGATTCAGTGCTTCAGCTCCATAATTACGAATCGGGATGATCAACTTCGTACGTAGGTCGTTACCATTTAGAACAATTTGGCGAACTCTTTTAAAAATGGGACGTATGACTGGTCCTGTTGCCGGTTTCAAGAGCTGGGTGAAATTAGTTGCCCCACCTAAAATATATTTTTTTGAATCTTGCTTCACTGGAAGGGCGTACAACCGAGCATAAATTTCATCTAAAGTAATAGAAGGTTCCTGAGATTTAAGAATGGAAAGCATTCCTGCCAAAAGTGGAGAAGCCTGTGAAGTTCCACTCTTAATATCAAAACCAGTGACGGCGAAAAACTCAGGTTCAAATTGAGTTGGATTTAAACTTAAAATCCCCTCCCCAGGCACCATGGCATCAATATGACCACCATAATTAGAAAAACCTGCAAATTCTCCATCTAGGGAAGAAGCCGCCGTACAAATCACGCCATCATAAGCGCATGGGAACAAAGGCTCTGAAGAATTATTATTCCCAGCGGCCGCAACAATAATAACATTTTGTGACAATGCGTAGGAGATAGCTTCACGAAGATGTTTTGTTTCCAACGAGCGAGGCCATCCAAGACTCAAATTTATAATATCTGCCCCCATATTGGTGGCATAAATAATTCCTTGGGCAAAAGATTCTGAAGATGCAACTTCAGATTTTGAATTCGCATCTTTCATCACTTTCACAGGCATAATAACTGCATTTGGATTGACGCCACTGATACCAAAACCATTTTGAGCAGCCGCGATAATCCCCGCCACATGAGTACCGTGACTATCAAAGTCTTGAGGAACTTTGGCTTCATCAGAATCTATCGCCTCAGTAAAATTCCAACCATGACAATCCCCTGCGAGCTTATTGTTATCATGATCAACTTTAGGGTCCTGGCCACATTCTTTCTCATTTCGCCAAAGATTTTTCACCAACTCCGGATGATTCAAATCCACTCCAGAATCAAGCACGGCAACAACGACTCTTTTACTTGGGAGATTGCGAGAAATATCTTTCCAACCAATATCCATTCCCTCTAAACCACGAAGTGGTAAGTTATGAATGTCATCTTTCTCACGGATATAAATTTGACCTTGATTGAGAAGTGACCACTGGTAAGGAAATAACTCATCCTCAATCAGCCGAATTGGATTTTCTGATGGGAGCAGTGATAATGGAGCAATCTCAAAAGTCTTTTCGATTCCTCTCACCCAGGGTCTTTTCACTAAATCTTTCTCGAGAACCTGACCATTTACGGTATAGAGTCTGGAAAAATAAGGATGCTGAATATGAGTAAAGGGAAGGATTTTCAGATGCTTTTCTTGCTTTAATAATTTTTGAGGTAAGACATACTTTGCCTCGACTACAAAATGTCCGGCCCTGGTTTTAAAACTTAAAAGGAATAAAAGGCAGAGGATAATATGTTTCATTTTAAATCAACCTCTGCATCATCCAATTTATAAAAAATTCACCTTCAAGCATGTCAGTTTGTCGCTGCGCCTGAATAACGGGGCCTAAAACTTTGGGAGAACCAAACTCTCCGAGAGAATTTGAAGTTATAGGCCGATCCCCATCTTCATCACCCTCTCTAAATCCAGAAATCTTTGAGGTGACGTAAACGTTTTGATCTCCCCCCATTAATTCCATTATTCCATTAAGGTAAATAGTCTTTTCCATAAAGCTTAAGGCCTTAAGTAATTTATGATTGGCACGATCGTCATGGCCTTTGCTCTCAAGTTTTTTGTATCGATTCAAAAGATGTAGAAACCTATTCACACCTGTGTCTGAGTATTTTTCATCATTAAAGTCTTCATTTTCTTCTTCGGGCGGGACATTTGGATCAATCACAAGAGAATCTTGCATTTGATTTTCCAAGAAGATTCGCTTAATCCGCTTTTCATCAAGCTTTAGAAGGTGCTCTATGCCCTCTTTATAAAACATCATATTCACAGAAATATTATAGAGATAAATTTGTCGTGAATCATTTAGGACGGGAGCATTATAAAACTGGAATTTATAGCGGTGTCGCATCTCTTCTAAGACCTTTTCAGCTTTTTCCCGTGTTATGCTCCAGCCGTTCCAAACACGATTCAAACTAATAAAGGGCTCAAGGATGTTTCCCTTCGCATCCACTTCCTCATCCATCATAAGGAATTTGGTTTTTGCTTCTCCCTTATAGGAATACCCTGGATTCATCCCAGTGGCGTCAGAAAGACCAGAGTTCTTCTTAAATAACATTCCCACCCAGTGATCAATGACAGCATTGACGTAAGCTTGATAATTTTTCCCTTGAGTCACCCCATGATAGGTCCTCTTAAAATATCTTTCCTCACCGACGGGGTTAGTTAAAGAAAAGTCTGTTGAAGAATTTAACTTAATAAATTGCCAGTAAAATAAATTCAGACTCGGGTTAGATTCTGTAAAGGCGTGCTTTAAGATATAAGGTTTAATATTTATATCTTCTATTTCACCTGTGGACGAGTGAACAATCGCACGTCTCAAAGCCGAAGCTGCTGAAAGCACTTTTGGATTTTTCTTACTTAAGTTAAGAGCAAAATATTTTACCTTAGCATGACCTGCATCGTTTTTCAGTGAGAGTGTTAAAACGGGAACGAGTGAATCTAGATTAAAATGAATTCCGAAATTTCCTTTGTGTCCTAAATCTCGATAAACATGAAAAACATCTTCACTCTTGCGATGAACATGAAAACGAGAAAGAAGAACATGACCAGTATTTAGTCCAAGTGAGGTAGAGATAAGTTTTCCGTACAAATTAACGCCGGCTTCACCACCCAAGCTCGTTACAAACGAATCCGTCACAAGCAAAGATTCTCCAATATTGATTGAATCTTTGAATGGCTTTAGAGCCTTTTCTGCAGCCGCTTCACGATCATCATCTGATGCCTTAGGATCGATTGAAACTTTGATTGCTTCATGTAAAAGGTGACCTAAATCTGCCTTCACAAATGGAACCAACATATTTTTAAACGGGTATGTAAGAGATTTCTTGATATTCACGACTGGACGCAAATGTGCATATGTACGGACAAAGCTTGCGCCCGCTTCGCCCGAAGCGATGACTGGTAATGTGCCTGTAGAGATGAGTTTCGGAATAGTAAGCCCCATAGTACCAGCATGTAGTCCAGCACTCAGAGAAACTCCAACCGCATCAACCAGCTGAACAAGATTATCAGTTCCTAGATATGTTCCTGTGACCAAATTGCGGGATAAAATGAGATTTCCTCGATAGGTTGGAAAAATCCAACCAGCGACGGGGACAACGGCAGCAGTATGATTTTGTACCGATTGAGAAATAGCGTCTGCCATTTTCGCCTTATACTGATCGGTGTTCATCTGATCTATATTTGTACCGAGATATTTCAATTGGTTTATTTGACCTAAAACCAATTCCATGACTGTTGAAAGTGCACGAGATTTTACCCAAGACTTCATATCTGAGTCTGACAGGGGCGATTCAGGATCTCCGAAAGCAAATCGACTTGCGTAACCCGGCCAGTTTTGCTGAGTCAACTTTCCATCGACAAGCTCAAGACCGTTGTTCAAATGTCCATCGACAGGAATTTCTTCTGCATCGATTTTAAATATTTTCATAGCCGAATTTCTTCGTGAAATTATTTTCTCAACGAGAATTTGTTGTACGGGTTTTGGAAAGTACGAGGATCCGACTATCTCTTTCCAGTCATCTCGCGACAGTTTCTCAATTCTGCGGGTTATCCAGCGAGCATCATCCCAAGTGCATTGAAAATCTTCAAGATTTTCCTGATAAAGCATGACACGCTTATTGTTCACAACTCCCACATTCCAACGAAGCATGTTTACACTTTCTGTCACATTAACAATGGATAGCGGAACGGCCAGCGATGAGAGCACCCTGCGTCCCTGAATCATGTCTGAGGTGATGCCAATCGCAAGATTATAGATTTCATTTGTGGAATCCATGGCCACCACATCTTGCAAAACAATTTTAGTACCAAGATCCTCTCTCACCCAATTTATGGCAGCACCAGCAAAGGCCATGTTTTCAATATACGAGAGAAAGCTCGACTTCTCTAACTCATCTCTAAATTCAACCACAACTTGGGGAAGATACTTAATGTCGGGTATTTTATAGCCAATTTTTCGCAAAAGGTTTTTAGCGAGTAAGACAGAATGAACTGTTTTACTCATCATCAGCGTATAGATTTTATTGTCAGTAGGATTTTGAATATTAAATCGAACAATTCCCGTTGGGGATAAAACAGGTGAAAGGTATTTCACCTGATCCATTTCTTGAATGTTTAATCGCTCTATAGGTAATGATGTTAGGAAATTGTTTTTCCAAAGATCACTGGAATCCGAAGGATTTAATAACGAAATATCAAACTTACCTTTTGAATTTTCAACCAGCTGATTCACTTCATCTGGAAAAAGTAACTTACCATTTTTGACGAGATCCACCGCGGGATCATTCATGTATTGAGTTGGAATACCCTGATCCTGGCCGTAGGCCAGGCAAGTCATGATAAATAAGAAGAGCGGTAACAAGCGTACCATTTAAATCCCTAGCGATACCAAAACATAGGCATCAATGCGCCCATTATAGGGGAAGGGGGAAAAATGGTAAGCGGACCCTGTAAGAAGGTTAGACTGTCCAAAATGCTGACAAGTGACTGGTGCTTTCGCAGGGGCTAACTAATTGATAATTAGATTAATTCAGGACACTTGCCTGAGGGAAATCTTTCCGCATTTCGGCCAATAATTGCTTCATATGTGTTTCCCCTTTTGTTTCCAGGGTGAAAACAACATTTGTTCCGGTGATTCCAGCTTCCGTACTTGCGCGGTCATGAACCACTTCAAGAATATTCGCCCCTACTTCCTTGATGATCTTAGTGAGCTGATGGAGGACTCCTGGTCGATCCGAAATAGGAATTGAGAGACGGATTTTACGGTGAGACTCAATCAATCCTCGGTCAATAATTCTTTCTAAAAGATTTACGTCAATATTTCCTCCACAAATTACAAGGGCAATATTTTTTCCTTTAAATTTTTTTGGATTTTTTTGATAGAGCTGATCAAAAAGGGCCAAAGGCAGTGCCCCAGCTCCCTCAGCAATGACTCTCGCCTTCTCCATTAATTGCAAAATTGCCCATGCCATTTTCTCATCATCTACAGTAAAAGATGAGTCGACAACAACACCAAGTGATTCAAACATCTCTTTATTCACTGTTTTAACTCTGATTCCATCAGCAAACGTCTCAGCACGTTCAGAAACAAGAATTTTTTTTGCATTTAGAGAATTCACCATCGACGAACAACCACTGGCCTGACCTGCAATCACTTTGGCCTTTGACTTTAATCCTTTGAGAACTTGGCCAATACCACTCACTAATCCCCCTCCACCAATAGAGGAAAACACGAAGTCCATCTCTGGAAGCTGTTCCATCATTTCAAAAGCAACGCTCCCTTGACCTGCAATCACTGCGGGATCATGGAAGGGATGAACAAAAACCATTTTCTTCTTTTTCATCATGTCCTGAGCGACCTGAAAACACTCCTCAATGTTTTTCCCCTTGAGTATCACCGTCGCACCAAGGGCTTCTGTGTTACGAATTTTTGTTAAGGGAGATCCTTCTGGCATAATAATTGTTGCTTTTATTTTAAATCGATTGGCCGCCCAAGCGACACCCTGAGCATGATTGCCAGCACTCACGGCGAGGACACCTTGTTTTTTTTCAGCAGTTGTTAACTGAGAAATTTTATAAGTCGCCCCTCTCATCTTAAAGGAACCAATCGGGAGCATATTCTCTAACTTGAGATAAACTTGACAACCATACTGCTTTGATAACCACTCATTATAAATCATCGGCGTTGGGTCAATGACAGTTTTAAGAGATTGATACGCTTTTTTGAATTGAGAAAACTCTAGCAACATAAATACCCCTATAGAAAGTGTTCAAACAGAACTCTTCCGCCAAGAAAAAAGAAAACGAGCCCCGCCCCTCTTAATATCCATTTATCAGGTAGAGATTTAAAAAAAAGGGAGCAACTATAACTCACAGTACATATACCAAAGGTAATCAAGCCGACTTCCATCGCCGTCATGTGCGGCAATGGTAAAGTCCCAATACTGACTCCTGCCAACATGGCATCAGCACTAGTGGCAAGAGCGACAATGAGCATCGGCAAGAATCCCCAGACTAAATTCTTTTCTCCATCATCAAAACTCTCTTTGCAAACTTTTACACCAATTCCAATAAAGAGAGATGAAACAATTAACTGAAAAAGATAACCAAAGGACGAGAATGAAAGGTGGTAGCCAGCGATACTCCCCATCCAGAGCATAATGGCCTGAAAAAAGCCGAACAGGAAACACGTAAGAACCCCTCGAAAGAATTTATGTCGAACAGGTAGTTCTAAATTCAGCATACCAACTGCAAAACTTGCAATTGCTGCATCTAGCGCTAAAGCTCCCCCCAAGAGGGCCGTCTCCAAAGAAAACATCCGGGATCCTTTTATAGGGATATTTCAACATCTTATAGATGAAAAAGCAAAATGATCATGGTAACTTATAAACATGAAAGGCTTTCAACGACTGATTTTTTTCTGTATTTTTGGAACATACCTCGTCATCATTGCTGGGGCCGTGGTTCGTGGAACAGGCTCAGGCCTCGGTTGCCCTGATTGGCCTAGATGCTTTGGCCAATGGGTTCCTCCTATGGATATCCACGAGCTTCCCGAAAACTATAAGGATATTTATAAAATCGCGGGCAAAACGATCGCAGACTTTGACCCTTTCAAGACCTGGACAGAATACCTTAATCGTTTGCTCGGAGTTCTTTTAGGGTTTGGAATCGTCTCCCTTTTCATTAAATCTTTTAGGTTAAGAGAAAATGAACCCAATCTTCCTTGGTTTTGTGGCGGACTTCTTTTTCTGATTCTGATCCAAGGTGGAGTTGGGGCCCTAGTGGTCTCTACTCACTTGAAGCCCTTTATTATTACCATCCATATGTTTTTGGCGATCATCCTTCTTTTTGGCCTTCAATACTTAAAAAAATACTGTGATGATCTTCAGGACACTTCGATTGTTGCCAAGATAGATCTCAAGGCTTTAAACCTAAGTAAGGTTCTCGTCTTGTTTTTATTTTTACAAATTCTGCTGGGAACTCAAGTTCGCCAACAGGTCGACCATTTCACTCGCGATACAATGACAGCGACACATGAGACCATCATAGGACATCTTGGTTGGATGTTTTATGTGCATAGGTCTTTCTCTATCGTTATTGCTTTGTTTTTTATTTATCTTTTAGTTTATTTTCACCGATCTCAATACAATCGCGGCTCATTCTTTCTAACGCTAATGGGATTTCTTTGTGTCTTAGGAAATATTTTTTCCGGTGTAACTCTTAATTATTTTGGCTTCCCAGCAAACGCCCAGCCTCCACACCTCTTTTTTGGTGTACTTTGCATTGGAATTGTCTACGGTCTTTACTTGAACCTTAGAGGGACGCTGCTGGAGGATTAAATCCGCGGCTGCGACAGAACTCGTACATAACAATCGAGGCAGCGACTGAAACATTGAGGCTCTCAACAAATCCAAACTGCGGAATCTTGACCCAGTTAATCAGTGGATAATCTTCCTTTTTGAAACTGAATCCGAAGCCTTCATGGCCAAGAATGAAAGCTGATTTGTCAGGCAAGGGTGCCTCGTACAAACTGACAGGTGCTTGGGAATCGAAGGCGTAAAATGTAAAGCCTTGCTCTTTGTAATGCAGGTAACTTTCCAGAAAGGTGCTTCTCATTGTCCATGGAACACGCTTCATACACCCCTTAGCTGGAAGTGGATCAAAAAAAATTGTTCCCACAACATCTACGGCTTGTGCGCCAAAAGCTTCAGCAGATCGAATAATTTTTCCAATGTTAAAGTCAACTTTTAGATGATCCAAGATCACCACATAAGGAAAAGGACCTGGTTTGCTCATCATTTTATTGAGCAAGCGTTGGCGCTCAAAACTCTTTTGCATATATTGACGTTTATTCATAAGATAATCTTAACGAAATAGTTTTAAAAAGGCGATGTTGCATGCTTGGACTAATGGCCCTTGCCCTCACACTTATCATGATTTTTTCTTTGGTGAAAAATGCCCTCATGGGAAAGCAGCTTTCAAAAGATGACCACTTTCAAGGTCGAATTGATGTTCTTTTCCCTATAACCACTAGTACTGAGTTTTATTTAGAGGCGTGGTTAAGGGCGCTGGCAACGTATAAAATGCCTTCAGATTTTTTGAAATTTCACATCCTCATCGACGGTCTTCACACAAGTCATCCAGAGTGGGAGGAACTTAAAACGAAGTGCCCCTATATTGAAATTTATCATTTCTCAATGAGACCGGCCCACGCTGAACCATCGACCTGGATGATCGATCAAATCAGAGACAAAATCCAGGGTGATGTTGTTATCGTTGGTGATCCCGAATTGGTGGCTTCTGAGCAGGCCCTTATATCAATTGCTAAAAATGTGAAGGACCATGAGAAATCCTACTATGTTCTTCCCCAAACCTCCAAAGACTCAAGGATTGGAGAACTCATCACTTGCCTTAACCCAACTATGGCCTTTGCATCATTTTTTGGAAAATCACGTTGGAGACGCTACTTGACTCAACCTCTGGTTGGAATTTCTCAAGGTTGGATGAGCATGACTCTCAAAACGTTTAACGAACTTGATTTCAAATCTATTCGGATTTCAAACTGGAAGGAAGCTATCACTACTCAATGGGATGAAAAAGAAAAACGATACTATCTGGCATTTGGAGAAAAACTTCTGCTAAGGCACTACCCAATAGATGGGAGCTTCCCCTTGCCTTATATTGAAAAAAAATGGCTTGAGATGTGGATAAGAAGTAATAAAAAAAGTTTTTGGTTTTTTGTTTCAACTCTTTTTATCTGGTCATTCCCAGTGATATTTTTTATCTCACGGCCTTTTTGGGCGATGGCGAGCTTCGGACTTCTATTGCTCTATCGATTTTTTACTAAAATTGTTTTTCAAGAATCATTAACGGCTGTGTTACTACATCCAGTTGGGTGCTTGGCATGGATCGTAGGACTCATAAAATTTGGAATTCATCAATTTAAGGGAGCAAGAAACTAATCTTGCTCCCTCTTTTTATACTATTTACAAGATTTTGAGATCGCGGCGACGAATTCGAGTTCAACATCTGGCCAAGTCACACCTTCATGCTTTTCATAACAAGCTTTGGTTATGGCAGCGAGATTATCCTTCATGCCAAAATCGAGAACATCCATTTTCCCAACAAGAGTAAGGGTTGAGGCTTTTTCGTCGAACTTGCTCATCATCTCAACAGTTTTTGAAGCACCATTCATGCTGAACTCCACAAGGGTTTTACCTTGAGAACTTGAAAGGACCTTACCTTTTATCGTTGTTCCTTTTAGCATTTTCTTAAAAAAGAATGTCGCAATCTTAGCATCTCTTCCTTTATCACCAGAATCAACAGACTGAGAATTTACATCAATTGTTGCTGAAGAGAGTAAATCATCTAGAGAAGCAGAATTTTTTGCTAGAACTGTAAAATCTGAAAATTTAGCTTTTACCCCTACTTTTTTTGGAGTTTTAAAAGCCGTCCAGCTAAGCACAGAGCCTTCTTTTTTAAAGTCGAAGGTACAAATATCTTTGCCAGCAAATGCAGAAATTGAAAAAACTAGTGCAAAAGAGCTAAGTAAAGTTTTCAAGTGAATCTCCCTTTCATGATGAAAATTAACGATTAAATTTCCCACCCATTGTCATTCAGTCCCCAAGTCTTTACAATGAAAAATAACTTTAAAAGAAGGATGGTTTTATGGGTTTTGGACGTAAGAGCAAAGCTGTTAAAATGCTTCGCCGCAAAGGACAAGCGAAAAAGAAAGCTAAAATCAAAGCAAATATTGCTGCTGGTAAAGCTAACAAAAAGAAGTAATTAGAATCTAAGTGTTGGTAAAAATGGCCCAAGGGTGATTTCTTTTGGGCCAACCGCATTTAGCAGGGCTTCAATTTTACGATTGAGTGTCTCGGCTTCCATAATTTTTAATTTTGTTTCATAGTCAGACACTAAAAACACAGTACAGTAATTCACCAACATTTCGTGATCAGACAAAGTTTGAACAAATGTCTCCCTCTGCTCAGGCTGACTGAGATGTTGAGTTGCCCAATTCTGAAGCAGTTGTTTTAAATTTTCTAAATCAAATTCTAAGTGTTTTGAAATCTTCATGACCTCTGACAAAGGCTCATGCCCATACACCTTGTATGGATCTTCTTTCACAAAATGGGTCAAAAGGCATTTGATGGAGCCTGTGATGAAGATATCCATTCGTCCATCAGTATAGGTATGTAAAATATGAGGGAAGCCCGCAACACAAATAGTGCCCTGATAATTTGAAGAAGTCTGACTGGGAACTATCGCGATAGGGATTTTTAATTGAAGAGAGTCTTGGATCATTTGTCGATAGCGAGGTTCAAAAATGTGAAAAGGAACTATGACCTTTTTCAAGAGTAGACTTTGCGAGAGTGGGAAAAGAAAGACCTGTTTATCCATAAGTTTTATTTATAAGAAACATACTCCTGAATCCAAGTTAGATCTTTTTTATAAAAGCGCAAGATGAGCTTGATCAATCAGTTATGAAAATTCTCTTTCTCATGAAGCGTAAAAACGCCTAAGATAAAGTATTTTTAAACAGAGGTTGTGAATGAAAAACCATTATAAATTAATCCTTGGCCTTATATGCGGAATCGTATTGGGGACATTGCTCCATCCCTATCAAGAAGTTGTTTGGGTCCAGAAGATTAATGAATTTTTGATGGTTCCCGTCGGCCAAATCTTTTTGCGCCTCCTTTTCATGATCGTCGTCCCTATGGTCTTCTCGGCCCTTGTCCTTGGGGTCTATGATCTTGCCAAAAATCAGGGAGTGGGAAAAGTTGCGACCAAAACACTTTTTTATACAGTCATTGCTTCCACTTTTTCAGTCTTAATCGGCATCGGTCTTGTAAACTTTTTCCAACCTGGAAGAGGATTTAAAATCGAGAAGTCACTCTTTGAGACAACAAAATCAAATGTTGAGACAATTTCTGCCAACGCGAAAAATTCAAAATCTTTTGCCCAGGCGATCGTCGAGGTTATTCCTAAGAATCCTCTCGAAGCAGCTGTAAAGGCACTCGAAGGTGAAATGCTCGCTCTGATGTTTTGTGCCCTCTTTTTTGGTTTTGCTTTCTTCCTTTATCAAAAGCATTCAGAGGGAGTCACAGAACTCAAAATCATGGGAATTTTTGAGGAAATCTTCAATGCCTCTTTAAAAATTGTTGAACTGGCGATGAAAATTGCTCCCGTTGCAGTGTTTGCCATTATTTTTAATACTGCATTTAAGTTTGGACTTGGGATCTTTGAATCGCTTCTCTATTTTTCTGGGGTTGTCGTTCTAGGACTTTTAATTCAGCAGTTTGTTGTTTACTCGGCCCTCTTAAAATTTGTCGCAAAAAGATCTCCTCTAAAATTCTTCTATGACTCTAAAGATGTGATGCTCTATGCATTTTCAACTTCGTCTTCAAATGCGTGCCTACCCAAATCAATTGAAACGGCCGAAAAAAAACTAGGTCTTACTCCCGCGATCTCACGCTTCGTTTTAACAGTTGGTGCTACCGCCAATCAGAATGGTACAGCACTATTTGAGGGTGTGACGGTCCTTTTTCTTGCACAAGTATTTGGTGTTGATCTCTCTACCACCCAGCAATTGCAAGTCGTGCTCATGTGTATCATTGCAGGCATTGGAACGGCAGGTGTACCAGGCGGCTCTCTCCCTCTCATCATGATCATCATGAATGGCGTTGGCATCCCAGCAGAAGGGATCGCCTTGATCCTTGGGGTCGATCGCTTCTTGGATATGTGTCGCACCACCCTCAACGTGAGTGGCGATTTGGTCATTGCGGCGCTGGTTGATGAAAAAAAACCAGCCTAGGGACTTTTAATAATTTCAACAGCTTAATCATTAATGAAGGCCAGATAAAAACTCAAGTAACTCATTTAACTCTCCGTTAAGACTAGCATCTAAATAGTGAGGGTTTATGGTTAAAAGCACGAGTCTTTTATTTGGTCTTCTCATTGGACTATCTGCTTGGGCGGCACCAGTTCAAAAAAACTGTCAGACCCAATCTAAACTCGACAAGAACCTTACTGAAATTGAGACGATCACAAAGTCGGTCCAGGAATGTCCTGTACCTTCAAAAAGTGATTTTGAACTCGTCTGCGATAATGTTTACACGAAAAAGATTTCAGGTGATGAAACTGAACTCAATTACAAATATCAAGAAACACTTTGGAAAATGTCTTGCGCCAAAGATGGAGTAGACAACCTTGATGAAGCTCGAAAGAAAATTCAAACCATGTGGAATAAGTATCGCACTTCATTTAGTTGTAATTATCCTGGCCTAAAAGTTCCAAATGGCAATGTCACAAAAATGAGCGTTGATACGGGATTTACGACTTTTATCATGGATGCTGTGAAAGAATATAAGTTAGATATGAATTTCAAGGATCCCATCGATGGTAAAACAATTTTAGACTTCATAAATGATGAGATCTCCAGTCTCAAAAAATCAACTGTAAACATGAGTGACAAAATAAGAGAATATGAGAGCCTCTACAAAATACTTCAGGCCAACGGTGCTAAGACTTCGAGGGAATTATGAGAAAAATTATTCTAACATCCGTTTTCATTTCTCTCAGTGCTTTGGCAGAAGATTGCTCTTCAGATCAGGTCATCAGTGGCCAGGGAATTATTGAATTTGCTGAATCAAAATGTCTCACGGCCGACCTCGGCAAAGAGGTTATCGCTGAGAAACTGGCAAAAACAAAAAGCACGAAAAAATTTTGTAAAAGCTGTAACAACCATCTACTAAAAATGTCCATCAAGGCTCCTGAAGAAGTTGCAAAAACGAAGTCCTCATATGGGGACGCGACCATGGGAGAACTACAAAAAGAACTCTCGCTCATCACTGTAGATCTTTTGAAGGTAAGATCCACTTTCAACATCGGTCTTGAGCCTGTAGACGCCCTGAAAAGTTGTAACTTTAACAATGTAAAGATCCCAAGTTGTCTTATGGGTAAGGAGGCAACTCCAGCTTTCGCTGATTTTCAAAACAAGATAAAAGCGGCAAAGAATACAATGGCGACCGAAATGGGGAACCTTCTATCCCAAAATCCAAATTTCGAGGATGGATTATTTAAAAGGACCTCTCTCAACTCTTGTCACCTGAAAGACAATGAGATTTTTTTCGCACAAATGAGATATGAGGAATCCCTACTCACACCTAACTTCATTCAACAATTAAAAAAAATAACAATCAAAAAGAATCAAGCGATCTCAGATAGCATCGAGGACGCACTCAATTCTGGCATAATAAAATATGACCATTTTCGCAGTCTCTACACTCACCTTTCTCAGCACCCTCTGTTTCGTGAAACACTAAGATCACAAGATAATTTTCAGCATTTTCTAGAGTCACTAAATGAAAATGACACAAATGAAAAAATCGTTGAAAAGCTGTATCAATCAGAATCTGCAAAAGGTTTTGGACTTGCGATTGCCCAGCGATGCTCCCAAGCGATGATGAAAACGACTGATGTTATGGAAAAAGTTTACTGTGAAGTTCAAAAGCCGTATGTCGCGGATGATTCCCGCACGATGGGCCTTGTGAACCAGGAACCATTCATCACGATGAAGGACCATGAAGTTGAATCAAACCTTCAAAGACACTGTGCTCTTCTTAATAATCAAACAGAATCAGATCAAGCTCAATATACAAGTTTTAATGATGTACTAAAAATTAATGAGAAAAATGACCCCTCTCTTTTTTCTCTTCCCTTAAAGCAGTTTAAAACAGACGCCTACAATAAGTTGGTCGCAAATGAAGGAGAGCAGATTTGTAGAGCGAAATCGGAAAAGTCCTATTGTTCAGATAAATCCAATGATCAGGCCTGTAAAATGAAGCAATATCTCGAACAAACAGATAAAAAATCACCTTATCAAGATCTCGCTCATTCATTTGATCCTAAAATTAATGAAATCTTAAGAGGTATGATTGGTGATGGGCTCCCACAAATAAACGGAAAACCAGATCAAGTCGCGATGACACTTCTCCAACAAGAAGGAATTCTTCCTGGAGGACCTTCAATACCAGTCAATTCAACAGTTCGAGACGTCACAAATTTTCATAAGATGGTTGCGGCCCCAACCAATAACCATTCAGCAGCATCGGCCTTAGCGCCTCGTTTGACTTCAAATGAACAATCTTTCAAAGCTGAAACCGCACCTGATGAGATAAATGAAAATTCTCCCTCTTCGATGAGGGCGAGCTCATCGAAAATGGTAGCTTCAGCTGAAGGAAGAAATACTGGCTTCAGTCATTTGACAGATAATGAACAGAAAAAAGTTTTGAGTTATTTAAAAGGTCATAAGGATCCAAAGACCAATACGGCCATAGGATTTGACGAAATTCCTAAATTTGATTCAACAATAAATTTTGCAGATGCTCCTACACCTGTCGGTAGCGAGTTGCTACCTCAGCATGATCAGGTAGCCAAATTTTCTGGAACTTCTTTTCCTGCGGCTTCAACTGGATCATCGAAAACAGATGGAGCGGGAAAGGTGAGTGCCCAAGGGGCCAACGAAATAGCCGAAGTCAATTTCAAAACAGGTCCAAGTAATGGTTCTCGTCCACAAAATCCAACTCTCAACATTTCTAAAGGCAATGAGGGAATAAACGAAATAAAAATTAGTGTCGCCGATGAAGAACTCAAAAAAACATTACAATTTAAGGAAAAATTAAAAGAACTTTTGGCTTCGCGAAGAAAAGATCTCTCTCAGGTAGAACAAAAAGAAAAGATTATTATCAAATTAAATGAACATGAAATTGTCGTTAGATATAACAAGTCCATGAATCAATATGAGGTATTTTCAAAGGATCAATCAGTCCCTAAAGATTATATTTCAACAATTTCGTATTACTTTAACTACACGATGAAAGAAGGTCCCGGGAAGAGAGAAACCC
>CANFNX010000020.1 GCA_947448495.1 Bacteriovoracaceae bacterium
CTGGTGACAAAGACGATTAGAGATTTTTATCCCGGTGATATTGCTTTGACGAAAACCAAAGAAGCTCATTTGCGTGAATTGCGGGCCTATGAAGCCGATCATCAGAGTAAAAAAGAGCTTATTGGTGGCAAGGCATTGGAAGAGCTAGATGTTGAGCTCAATATGGAAAACCTCAATGATGACCTTTTAAAGCAAGCCGACAAAATTCAGTTAACTGAGGACGAACTGGCCGAACTAGAGCGCCAGGAGCGTGAAAAATCTGTTATTAAAGATTCGGAGAAAGATCTAAAAGCTCTTGAACGCTTGGAAAACGAAATTGAGCAGGCCGAGAAAATTCTCAACGATGCTAAGATTGATGAAGACAAGCTACTTGAAAATGAAAATCTCAACGATATTGAGAAAAAACAAGGCAATGTTGATCAGGAATCATTGGATGAGATAGAAGAAAACCTTGGTAAGCGCTACGTGGATGAGGATCTTAACTCAAAAGACAATCCATATGGCCTTACAGAATTCGATGTTGAAGAGATTGATGAGCTTTTAAATTCAGAAAAGAAAGAAAATAAATAAGGGGCGGGCCTATTTACCAAAGTAGGCCACAGCTTCATCATACCTCGAATACCAAAGATTCTTCATCAGGGCGTATTGTTCCTCATAATTCTGCGCATCTACTTTTCCCGACATTTCATATTGTGTATTGAGGTTGTTCAAGGTTCGTTGGAAAGCGGTATCTAAATTAAATTTGAAAGTATTCATATCAGGCCCGAAGGCAACGGCTTGCATGAGCGATAAATCGGCTTTTGGTCTATTATTTTCGATGAAGGCCCGTGCCCGTGCGATGACTTGGTCTCTCAGTTCAGGTATTTTTGCTTTTTGAGCTTCATAAGCTTCGATATTGACACCCCCAACATCATGAAATTTAACTTCCAAATCTTCATATGTGCGAGTTGTCGCCTCCTCAATCTTTGGAAGGACTTGGTCTAAATTAAAAATACCCGAAAAATCCAGCTGACTTAAAAAACTTTCGTTGATTTGGAGGTACTTGCCCTTATCGAATAGAACTTGGTTAGCGCGCTCAAGCCCTTTGTCACGTTCTGCAACCAGTAACTGGGCCTGAATCTGTACTGCCGAATCATTAAGAGAGCCAGCATTTTTATAGTCGGTCCATAGCTTGTCCTTGGCCTTTGCATAAGCTGCTTCAGTTAGGATTCTTGCCTTATCCATATTTTTAATGGCGGAGAAATCAATATTTTGGATGAAGCTGAGGTCAACTTGAATATTGCTCGATTTCTCTGTGTAGAAAGTGATGAACAGTTCCTTATAGCGAACGATCAGTGCATTTAAGTCTTGGTCAAAATTTGCTTTCGTCATTTCTAAAATATTTGGACAAAGAGCAGCTTGTGCATACCAATCGTCTTTGGTTTGTTCGTAGGCTTTTTCGAGATTGATTCTCGCCTCATCAAAGTTTAGATTGGCAAAATTGAGGGCCAGGAAGAAATCTTCTTTTACTTTGGGTTGAAGTTTAAGATTGAAGTAATCATTAGCTATTTTTGCATAGTCGTGGGTGACATTATCAAGTTTATTTATGACGTCATTAAATATCTGAGAATCCTGTAGTTCCCAAATTCCAAAATTCGTTTTCACTGATTCTGCAATCTCAAGATTAGCATTTTTAAGAGCAATATTGGCCTCATCAAGAGTGGCAAAAGTCGAAAAGGCGAGACCGGAAATTTGATGAAAATCTGGGTAGAGTGGAGCGATCTTGGTGAAGTATTCTTTAACTTTGGTGTAGATTTCATCTTTTTTAAATTCAAATATTTTAAGCTGGGCATCCCAGTCTTCTTGAGGCGCTTGAATGAGATTATTTAATTTTTTCATATCATCATAAGCTTTACCTAAAATCTTATCTGCATTCTTTTCGGCCAGCGGTTCTGTCGCGTAAACTGACGGGTCAAAATGATCTATTTCTGTTGTGTTAAGTTTGAGAGGGCCAAGATGGCCATAATAATCTTCAAGTTTTGTAGTGAGGATTTCAAAAGCCGTTTTTAAAATGATGATTTGAGCATCAAAGAAGTCTTGATCTGGAAGATAGGAATTATAAGTATCTTGAAAAAACGCAAAGGATTTATCGAATCTATTTTCAATGTCAATTTTGGCCAGTTCTTTTGATTCATAACTTGGGAAGTCGATTGAATCAAAAAGGCTTAAATCAAGTTGCACGCGGTTATTGGCCGAGAAGGAGGATTGACTCAATTCATTCGCTGTTTTTAACCATCCATCAATAATGGCCAGTTGTTGGGCCAGCGCTGGAGATTTTTCATCAAAGCCGGCCAGAGAGTACTGACTGAATAACTCCTCTCTTGTTTGATTGTAAATTTTTTCAATCAGTGATTTTGCTTCATCGTATGTCTTGAGTTGATCAGGGTTAAAGTCAGCAAAATAAGCTTTATTAGGTACAAGGGGATCCCCTGGATTTATCGATAGGGGACACTTTGATTCTGTTCCAAGTGCCTTATTTATGAAAAGAAGATCACCTTTGATGGACTGACCGTTATAATTTGCTGAGAAAAGAAGTTTGTCCTTTATTGATTTAAGGAGTTGCTCAGCCTCAGCAACAGTGTAAGCTTCACCCATATCAATTTTTTCTTCCGGCCAGCCAAGTAAGTCTCTTAAGTGAGGATCAACTAAAAAATATAATAACACTCGAGATTCTTTCGTCTTGGAATTGAATGAAATGTCATTTTCAGCTTTACAGTCCAGTTTCATGCTGTTGGGAGATTGAACCATACGATCAGTAATGGTTGCATAATCCTTTTTAATAAAGACCCAAGCATTTGAGAGAGCATCTTCTTTTTTGTTATATGTATTTACATAGGCTTCGAAACCACCAACCGTATCTACAACATCCGAATAATCATCTAGATTAAAGTCATTTATTATGGATTGAATTTTTTCTAAGTTGAAATCTGCTGGAGAGTTATTTTTGATATCATCTAATAAAGCAGATTGCATGTCAGAAGCAAATGTCGTCTTTGGGTTCACTGAAACAACTTCACCTGTCGATGAGGGATCGACTGTTTGTATAAGACTTCGACGAGTTTCACCATCATCGGAGGTATACTGAACTAGGACCAAACCAGCTTTGATCTTTTCTTTATTTAGGTTTTTAAATTTGAAAGTCATAGAATCATCGTAAACATCCTGACGATCAATTTCTTCCGCCTCAAGGTTTTCATTCAAAACTGAGAGTGAGACTACACCGATTTTTGTACTGGCCATAACTGAATCCAGGATGGCCTCTGAAGCGAAGTGAACCGAACTCGCGATCGTTCCTGTAATGCTGAATCCTGACGATGGAGAGAAAAGGGTGCCGAGAACCGATGAGCTGGTAGAATAGCTGTTGCAGCTCACGAGAAGCTGAAAACAAAGCGTAAAAGATAAAATCTTTGTAAACACCCTATTCATGCAATCCTTCTATCTTGAGTATTCTTATCGGCTGAAAGAGACTAAACCCTTAATTTCTCTCATCTCGTTGGTTTTAAGTTATTGGAATTTATGAGTTATTACGGATTATGAATAAAGCGGTAGCCGAGTGGCCCGTGGGGTACTTGAGGCTTTGCGAGAGAATTACATAAATTTGCGGACATAAGCTGACATTTAAAGAGGAAGTCCCTATACTTTTTCGAACGCACCCTTAGCTCAGCTGGATAGAGTAGTTGGCTTCGAACCAATTGGTCGGGAGTTCGAATCTCTCAGGGTGCGCCATTCTTTTAAAAAAAATCGATTTCTAAAATTCAAGCACCACTTTTTTAATCATTTCACTCGAAGATTTCATTTGGGATTAGAGAAACCCTGCCTCACATCACACATTCTATCTTGAAAGCTGAAAAGGTCTCGATGATCTGGCCGCTCCTAATGGCACTTCACTATGAGATCAAGAAGCAGAATGTAATTTTTGATGATGATCTCGCAGAGAACTATATCGTTTACACAAATCAAGTTTATTACCAAGTCATTAGGCATCACTTATTTTGCTTCGGTTTGCCTAAGTTCAATAAGGATCTCATTCCTACGTAAGAAAGGAAGTGTCCATGGAGGGTTGTAACCCGCAAACATTGGTGGTGAAGTGAGTTGGTAATCTTTATAACCTTTCAGCCATTCTGTAAGGTCTTGAGCCTTTACGGAGTTGATAGATTCATTCCAGAAACCAGAGAAAGTCAAAGCTGCGACCAGTTTCTCCTCCACTTTTTCAATTTTAACTCTTTCATCGGTTGGGACAGGTAACGACTCCAAGGTAAATTTTGAGGGCATGCTAAAAGTCATGGTCCATGTTCTATTTTCATTGGGAGAAATGACAACGGGAGCTGTCATGGAAATTTTCTCATTTTCAGTTTTCTGAACAACAGGAGCTGTTATGGAAATTTTTTGTTGAGATTTATTTTTACCAAAAATATATCCTGCAAGGATGCGAAAGCCTTCGCTTTGAGCATCCTTAAAACTACCACTGATTGTTGTTTTCGCAATGATATAACTAGAGTATTTTCGAATCTCTTTGTTCTCTTGTTTTGCAACAATTTTGTAAGACGGCTGCTCTTCACTACCTCGACCAAATAATGAGCAGCCAACGGCCATTAGTCCCATGAGAGTTCCAAGAAATAATTTTTGTAGGAAATGTTTCATTTTGCAAGACAAACTATATCTTAGCTCTCCAATAGTCTGCAATACCATTTACGATGAAGCTGTTGAGGTCGGTTATGTTATGAAGGTTTTTTAGTTGCCCACTAGAATAACTCAAAGAGATATTTAGTCTTCTACCCTCGTTTATTCCATTAAAGCTTTCCCTTGCTCAGAATGATTTTTGTTGAAAGTCAAAAAAACTGCTAAAAAAAGTGGGATCAACTTGCTCGTTTTAAAGAACTAGGAAATGGTAAAACTAAGGATCTTAAAGTTTTGTCACAGGACGGCCCAACTCTAGGTTATAAGGCGATTATTCTATTATTATAGCGGTCTTTTTTTTATATGCTGGTCTTCCAAGGCCCTTCAGTATAACCTGCACTTATCTGTTTTCAACTAACCGCTTTTAGTTCTTATTTCAGATCACTTTAATCCAAGAATCTTTTTATCCAAATTTCTTTTTTCAAATTTATAAAATTATTACTGTCACATCTTAGTGACATGTTTACATCGGAGGCTCATATGAGTCAGAAAATTTATGTTGGAAACCTCGGTTTCTCTATTAGTAACGAAGCCCTTTCTGAGAAGTTCGCACAATACGGTACAGTTAGTTCCGCAAAAGTGATCATGGACAGAGATACAAACCGTAGCAAAGGTTTTGGGTTTGTTGAAATGTCTTCTTCGGCTGAAGCATCAAAGGCGATCAGTGCTCTTAATGGAACTGATTTTGACGGTCGTCAAATGAACGTTTCTGAAGCTAAGCCAATGGAAAAACGCGAAACTACTCGTCGTTACTAGTAAGCGCAACAACCATGCTGGCGGAATCGTCAGCATGGAATTTATTTTATTCCCTCTAAAATCCTCTCCCTCTTTTTTTCTACCCATCTGACTTTAACCAAGGAGCAATCATGAAAAATGATTCAAAAACACCTGTTGTCGCTAAAGTCGATCTTGAAAGAGTTAAATATAAAAAGCCCGAGAGTTTAGGAATTGATTTCACAAATGAGATCGATGTTTGGTCTAAAATGGAATTTCGCTATCGAGAACAGATTAAAAAAATCAGCAGAAATCAAACTCTTGAAGGACATGAGATTTTGAAAGATCTCAATTCTCTGGTTTATGCCATTCGTGAAAAAATAGAGTAGACGACAATTCGCGAATCAAGTGGTGGGGAAGGGAGGCATATCATCACATCCCCACCATGCTTAAATTAAGATTGGAATCTTAGTAGGCAATACACTGGACATTTGAGTTAGCATTTACAAATGGATCCATTGTGTTGGTGTAAGCATAAGCATAGGCATATTGACCTGGATAGATCACTACATTGTTAAAATAGGCATAGAGGCTAAGACCACGATAAGTATAGCCAGTGACAACACCCTGGCACATAACACGTCCACCAAAGTTATTATAGACAGCGCCCGTAACATTGAGTTGATTCACTTGAACCTGAGCGTTCACGGCAAACCATTGTTGAGCGAATGTCGCTTTAGAAAATGAAAGAGAAAAAACAGTGACAAGAATTAGAAAGAAAGTCTTCATTCTGAGCCTTTTTTTGTGGGGTGTAAAATTTGGACTTAACTAACACGAGCTTTTTATAAAATAAACTGGGAAATTAAAAAAATGATTCCCGTTGCCCTGTGCGTCGTGTTCGGGTTTTATTTGATTAAGTCTCGCTTGAAGGTGTCGAACCTTTGATGTGTTTGAGATCTTTGGACAAGAACCCAAACACTTGAAGGTGAATTAGAAAGTATTGATGTAGGCACTTAATCCAATGTTGGTACGATCATCTCTTAGATCACTTGGAATAAACTGTATATTTGGATACAAGAAGATATCTCTCGTGAGAGATATCCCTACGCCGAACGATTGATAAACAATTCTTTTTTCATAATTCGTCCATTTCATGTCTCTTGTCTGTTGATAAACCTGCCAGCCCCAAAGTGTTCTTAAATTGAACGTATCATTAATAATGTATTCTGCGATGGGATAGACTTGCCACACATTCGTTGCAAGGCCCTTGTTTGGCTTGTCGAATGTGTAACCTGTCCATTCAAATGCAGCTCCAAGAGTCAGATTCGACTGCCCAACAACTTTCATGAGAGTTGAGGAAATATCATAACTCGCTCTGTATCCCTGTTCTCTCTGTTGAGCATTGGTGATAAGAGTCGGAATGAAAGTATTTACAATCTGAAAGCCGTAAATATTGGCCAAATTCGTATAGATGATATTTGGATCATTCACGGTTAAGACTTGTTTGGTTTTATCAAACTCACTTTTCAAGGCCGGATCATTCGTTTTGATGGATCTATTAAAGGGAGCTGTCATAAACATCCCTGTCGCAACAGTCAGAGAGTTTAGATCATTGAGGCGATATCTTAAACCAACATTGGCTGTGAAGTACTGAAGAGTCAGGGCATCTGCACCAGACACAATATTTGGTCTTTGAGCATCCATTGGCTTTTTTAGGGAACCGGCCAGATGATTAAGTGAAAAATTCCCACTCCATCTTGAAAGAGAACCGCTCGAGGCGCGGAGGAGTCTATTTGTAATGACCTCATCGGCCTTATCAACTTTCGTTGGTTTTGCCTTATTTTCTTCCTCAATGATTCTGGCCTCTGCTTCCAGTTCCTCGGTTGGCTTGGTATTTGTTTGGGCGTGAGCAGATAGGGCTGCCATGGTTGCAGTCAAAATGAGAAGAGCACTTAGTTTGAACATGAAATTACCTCTTACCAAAAGTTTTCGGGTAAATGACCTTAACACCTTTTAACGGAACTGAAAAACATTCGGAGCTCATTTCACAAGAATGTAATAATTTATTTAAAAATTTAATAAAGTTGGGGTCAAAATAGAACCATAGAGACTTAAATACGAGGCCTTAATTCAGCTCCACAAGAACACCATCTTGAGAGACATGAATTTTGCCTTGTGAATAGGTGATTTCTGGAAAGCTGTTCTCTGCCACCGCGATGATCGTGGTGATGGTGCTGATTCTGGCATGATGCTGAGGAATTAAAGTCGTGTGCACTTTCTCTAAACCGGTGAACATATCATTAGATGCTTTGCTTGATAGATTAATCCCTTGAGGAGAATAAAAGGCAATACAGGCAAATTTTTTAAGCTTTAGAGTTCGAAAGCACTGATTTCCGTTGATCGAGATCACCTGATTCTCTGCAGACCTTCCGGCATTGAGATGAATAGGGGATGACATATCAGCTTTGCCCCATAACCAGGACCTTGAAAAGTCATCCGTAATTTTAAGAATTCCCTTTGGGTAATGTTTGAAGAGGCGGGAGATATTCGTATGATGGTACTGAGATTGGACTCTGTAGCTATCCTTTGCAATCAGATTAATAAAGGCATCCTCACCCCTTTCCATCCAGCCAATAACCTGGATGGGTGAGGCGGGGCCTTCTCCGTTAACCAAGGGAATGGAGTGATGATAGGCCTTGTTTGTTTCACTCACCCTTTTAAATCCAAAATAACCGGGTTGAATTGTGATGGCCTCGCCATGTGACCAAAAGAGATAGGCCCCATTATCAACACTTTCATGGGCGCCACCGTGGGATCTTGCTTCTCCATTTTCTCCAATGATCATGAGATAATCATCATTCATGGTACTTCCCGTTCTTAGAAAAACTGTTCCAAGTGTCGGATTGACATAGTTTCCATAGGAACTATGAGGTGAGTTTCTCAGTTGTCTGTTAAGCTTCAAGTTTTTAAAAAGTAAAATCACCTGATGAAATGATGAGTACCAAGGGAGACTTTTTTGATAATCCCACTCCATAGTTTGAGTGATGTAGGACGGGTAGGTATTTTTATCAAAAAAATAAGCAGAGCTTGGATCAGGGGAGATATTTCCGTTATCGATGGGAGGCCTTAATCCATCTGGCATGGCACTGTGAAGAGACCATTCAAACACTTTTCGCACATGAAATGAGGAACTCAAAGAGTTTTTGTTCTTAATTTTTTCATAGTAATAAATGAATGGTAATAAAAGATCGGTAGCATAAGTAAAATAATTCATTCCTTCAGCATAGGCCCCATAAGAAGTTTGATACGTCCAGGCCGATGCGGGAATAGAAAAAGTACTAAAAGAATCTAAAGCAATATCAATCCAGTTTTGGTTGTTGAAATAAAGTCCTCCGAGACCAATCGCCGAGGCCGTTCTCAAAGAATGATTATTTTTCTCTGTGGGACGTAACAGCCTATAGTTTTCCCTTAAATCTGAAGTTAGGTTTGAAATTTTATTTTCGACTTGGCCAATTTCTGTAGGGCCGATGGTATTGAGAGCCTTGGCCAAATCGATTAACAAGATCATTTGAATATTTATTGCTGAGCTATCAATACTGAGAAGATAGTTAGAGCGACTGAGTGAATCTTTAAATTTTAAAAGCCGCTCTCGAATGAGAGCCTTGGCACCGATTTCAGAATAATTCATGGGCCATGAAACATTCACACCCAGGCTTTTGAAGTAGAGGAGGGTGGCCAGATTCAATGCTTTTTGATTCATGGAAATTTCAAGGATCAATCTCGTCGTCAAAGATGTGCTTTCTGCCGCTTCGATCGCCGATTGTGAAAAATCGGCCTGATCTTCAACATAGGACTTCATGAATTTAAGATGCTGGGATTGGATGGACTGAGGATTTAAGAGCTGAGTCTTTAAATGGCTGACTTCTGCGGGGTCTGTTTGATCTAACAGAAAATGGGGGGCCGCTTTGGCTTCAATTATAAATAAAAACAATAAGATGAGTATTTTCATAGAGTTTAAGTTTATCAGATCTCAAAATGAGAGTCAGGGGGAGAACAATTTGCCATGGAAAATCCAAGGTAATTATTTCAAGACACCTTTATGAAAATGCCTCGCTTGAGGATAATGGGGACTATGAAACTTATCTGTCTGCTGATTCTTGCCCTCTCGATGCCAACATTTGCTGTGGATGGTCTCACCATCCCTAATTCCTTCCAAGTAGACCGCGAAGGACATGTTTTTCGTGGCAGAGAGCCGAAAAAACTTATAGGTGAACTCGCTGCCATTGGGATTAGTGATGTGCTTATTTTTAAAAATGAGATTAAAACGGAAGTAACTGACGAAATTACTGAACTTAAAACATTGAAAATAACTCCTCACCATATACCTTTTAGATGGAAGCAAATTCCCTCCATGGAAGAGGCGTGCGAACAAGTGGTCGATGCGCTCAATTTAATCTCTAAAATTAAATCTGAAAAAGGTTCTATTTATTTTCACTGTACGGCCGGAGAAGATAGAACGGGAATGCTCGCTGGTCTGTATCGAATGCTTGAAGAGCAGCTGGGCCTGAATAAGGTCTTCAAAGATGAAATGTGTGCTCGTGGCTATTCCGATGGTAATCCGAATAAGCCTGGAATGGTTCATGGTGCCATTCGCAAAGAATTGACTCCACTTTTTATCGCCCTTGCTAAGAAAATTGAAAGTGGCAGTTGGCAGCTTGGAAAAATTAAAAAGAGTAGTTGCAAGGGGATTGAGGTTCAGCCCACAACTCTTACTTGTAAAACGATTTAAACTCCCAAAAAATTGAACCGGTCGATGATAATTTGAGTTTCATCATAAATGGATTCTGTTAAACTCCCTTCATGAATAATGAGCTCACTTACCAGACAGTCGAAGGTTACACCGTTTTCACAAGTCAATATCTCAAGAATAAGGGAACATGTTGTAAATCCGCTTGCCTGCACTGTCCCTTTGGATTCACGATAAAAAAACTTGGTCTACAATTTAAGAAAGCTCAAGAAGAAGACGCGGCCCAGATTGAAGCCTTGATCAAAGAATCTGGTCAAGCGATGATCGAATGGAAATCTTTTCTGCCTGATCATGTACAGTTTGTGATACTCAAAGAGCAAATTTGTGGCGTTTTTTGTCACAATCATTTGGTGATAAAGCATCTCTATTTAAAACCTTATTTTCAGCAGCAAAATCTTTCTAAAGAATTAATAGAAGCCTATTTCTATTAAGCTTAATTTCTCCACAAGATTGATCCGCCCCCTTTTATGACTCCCTATGCTCGTTTATCGTATGCAGGAGTTATTTCGGGAGGAAAAAATTGGTGAAGCATTTTTTATTTTTTCTTTTTTTGAGTCTGTCTTTCAATCATGTCCTTGCTGATACTAAGCTTAGCTTAATGGGAAGTTTTCTCTATACGGGCCCAGACACGAATAACATTAAAACTTCAACCGTCACAGATGAGCGTTCGGAGCTAAGTTTTGGACTGGGGATGCGGGCGCTCATGGGCCTCCAAGATCAGCTCTTTTTTCGCTCGGGAGCAGGAATTATCTCAAAGAAATTTTCTTATCAGACTCAATCTATAAGTGGGAGAGTGGATAATGATTTTTCTCTGCTTTATCTCAATCTTCCCCTCACTCTTTATTGGAAAGCTTCCTCGCAAGTTGGTTTTTTTGGTGGAACCGCATTGAATGCCAAACTTTCTGATGATTGTCATGCATCTGGGAGTGGGAATTCATGCACGCAAAACAAAGTGAATGCGGTGGTTTTTCCGGCGATTGTGGGCTTTGATTTTTCTCTTCTCGATAAAGTTGGAATTGAATTGTCTTATGAGTACGGGATGACAGAGACCGCTAAGGACTTGAGAGTTCACTCAGCGGTTGCAAGTCTTCTCTTCCATCTTGAATGATGAGAGGCAATGACCGTGAGGGGTGTATTGAATCCCACCAGGTAGCTCTAAAAGACGACGTAATTCAACTTTTAATTTTTGCTTCAACTCTACGCCATCATGATACATCAGCACCGGTTCAAAGCAGCTATCAACCGCTTTCCATGCTACCTGATCAGGGTTAATAGTATAGCGGCCTAACGTGCGTGTGGTTGGCCAAGTCATCGTGGTGTAAACAGTATAAACCAATTCAGAGCAAACGATTTCCCGCTCAGTGGTGACATCGAAATTAAAATCATAGTTCTTGCCAATTTGCTGGAATGCTCGAAGTAAAAGCTTAGACTTTGTTTCATCATTCATCGGCGGCGCTTTTAAAATGACTAAATCATCGATGTCGAGAAAATGCCCTAGGGTATTGACCGTAACGCCAGGCTGTCTTAAGGCCTCGAGAACTAATTTACCTTGTGAGAGTTTTTCTAGATGAGGGGTGACATCAGGGTGAGAGAGTAAAGGAATTAAAGCTCCATTATGTTTCACCTTAAAATGACTAAGCTCCTGTGCCTCTCCGAGCCAGATGGCCACATGGCCATAAAAGCCAGGAATAAACTTGTCTGTTAATCGCATGGGAGTTTTTTCAAGCAAGATATCGAGGGGGCGAAGATGATTCTTTATCTTTTGCATCTCTTGTGGATCCTGAGTCAGAACTTTTAATTTTCCATCTCTTGTTTGTATTCGACCCGCGGTATTCCCAAAAGCTTGGCTTAGAACGCCTACAAATCGGTTAAGACCTTCAAAAAATTTCCCTTGGGCGATTTGTCGGTTGATGAAAAGAGCGTTCATCAGTGGATAGTTGAGATCTTTTTTAGACATGCGTTCAGCAATAAAGGAGTTTGAAATATATTGCTCAAAGTATTGAATCTCATCTGTGACGTGGGGAAGTTGAAACTTATGAGTGGTCTGATTGAATTGTACGGCCTGTGAAGTTCTGTACCAAAGAGATACATCTGAAGCCAGAGCGTAAGTCTTGGCGAGTAAGGCACCTTCTTGTGGAAGATCATACTGAATGATAGAGCGAAGTTTGGTCGCCTTCTCCACGGCATGCGCTAGACGAAAATAACTATCAAAAAGAAGTAGGGTCGTGGCCAGTCCTTGACGAGCATTCTGTAAAAAGACTTTTGATTGAGACTCGTTAGGATTCAATGTGATAAGCAGAAATTTTTCAGTAATCCCAGTGCGTGGATTGAATCGTGTGGTTTCTTCCAGTGAAAAACTTTCACCAAGTTTGACCTGATGAGGATACTCTACGAGAAGTGTGGCCATGGGAACGATTCCTTCAAAAGAAATCTTGCGCCAATCTTCCAAGGAGAGAAGTAAACTCTTTAATTTTTCAATATCGCCGGAGCTTAAGGGGCGCTGGCATGTTTGATCGACACCCAACTCACAGGGATGCGTGGCGATGAAGTCTGTGATGCCTTCGTGGGCCTCGATCCCTTTGTTCATCAGCTTCATCGCTTCTTGGGCAGCAAAAGAGCGCGAGGCAAATAAAATAAAGAGAGTCGTATAGAATAAATTTCGCATAACTTATTTTCAGTCATAGAAAGGTTTTGTCGATGGAAAAAGCCTTACATAAACTCTTAGGGCCTATAGCCTCAATTCGTATGATGTAAATCAACAACTTAATAGCCTTTTATTTTTCTGACTAAAATAGAATGATTTTTCGCTCTGGACGGACGAACTGAGTGATCGGTAAGTTAGAGACACATGCTGACGGACAAAAAAATCTCATCCATCACACTCGACGAACATTTGCTACTTTTACAGTCCAACAGGCAAGGACTCACAAAGCTAGAAGCTCTCAATCGCCTCAAGGATTTTGGAGAAAATTTGCCTCCCGAGATAGCACCCAAAAATCTCCTTGCGTTACTCTGGTCTCAGTTTAAAAGTCCGCTCATCCTTTTACTTATCGTTGCTGCTATTCTGTCTTCAATCTTAGGCGACGCCATCGATGCCATTATCGTCATGGTGATTTTGATTTCTAGTAACTTGCTGCAATTTTGGCAAGAGCACCAGGCCAGTGATGCGATCCAGAGACTGCTTAAAATGGTGCAAGTGAAAGCGACCGTAAGACGTGAGGGGCAAGTTCAAGATGTTCCACTTTCGCATATTGTCCCTGGAGATATTGTTTTGCTCAATGCCGGAGATATGGTTCCTGGAGATTGTAAATTATTTGATATCAAAGATCTCTTTATTGATGAGTCTGCATTGAGTGGCGAGTCTTTTCCGGCAGAGAAATCACAAGATGATGATGGGGGATTTTTTGGGACTCATGTCATCAGTGGAAAAGCCGAAGCCCTTATCTGTCGAACGGGCAAGGACACTGCTTTCGGAGAGGTCGCTAAAAATCTGCAAGGTAGAAATTTAGAAACTGCTTTTGAAAAGGGGATCGGGCGTTTCAGCCTGATGCTCATGCAAATGACTTTACTCATTCTCTCTGGTGTTTTACTGGTCAATCTCAGCTTCCATAAACCACTCATTGATTCACTCCTTTTCGCACTTGCCCTTGCGATTGGAATGACTCCGCAACTTTTACCTGCAACTGTCAGCATGACCCTAGCCCTAGGAGCAAGACGATTGGCCGAGAAAAGAGTCATCGTGAAACGACTCAACGCCATTCAAAATTTGGGCTCAATGACGATTCTCTGTTGTGATAAAACGGGAACTTTGACCGAAGGGAAAATGCGTCTACACGGATTTTTAACTCTTGAAGAGAATGAAAGTCGCAGAGTTCTAGAAATGGCCGTTCTTAATGCAAGTCTGCAGTCAGGATTTAACAATCCCGTTGATGAAGCGATTCTTGCTCACAGGTATTTGCAGCCTGAGGGGTATACCAAGATAGATGAAATTCCCTATGACTTTAATCGTAAGCGATTGACGGTAGCCGTTGTCAAAAATAATGAATGCAGTGTCATTACCAAGGGCGCGTTTGCTAATATTTTATCAATTTGTGATAAAATTGAAATGACTGAGGGACATATCATTCCCTTAGGGCCTTCCATTCAAGATAAATTACAGGCAAAATTTCAGGCGTTGAGTGCAGATGGGCATAAAGTGCTCGCTCTTTCATATAAAAAATTATCGACACAAAAACTTATCACCAAACAAGATGAGGAAGAGATGATTTTCCTAGGTCTATTGGTTTTTGAGGACCCCTTGAAGCCGGATGCCATGGCTTCCATTGAAAAAATTAATCAACTTGGTGTCGAAGTGAAGATTATTAGTGGGGATAATCGTTTCACTGTTGAACGGATTGCCAAGGATATGGGCCTTCAGGACTTTGAGATCATGACTGGTGATGAGATCGCAGCTTTGAGTGAAGTGGCCCTTTCTCAAAGAGCTCTTCGAACTCATGCTTTTGCTGAAGTTGACCCCAACCAGAAGGAAGCTCTTTTAAGGGCCCTTCAAATTGGTGGCGCCACCGTGGGGTTTATGGGAGATGGTATCAATGATTCGCCTGCCCTCCATAAAGCCGATGTCGGTATTTCAGTTGACGGTGCCGTGGACATTGCCAAGAGTGCTGCCAGTATCGTGCTTTTAGAAAAAGACCTCTCTGTCCTATCTGAAGGCATTATTGAAGGTCGACGCATTTTTGCCAATTGTCTTAAGTATATCTTCATCACGACCAGTGCCAATTTTGGCAATATGTTTAGTATGGGTGCGACCTCTCTTTTTCTACCGTTTTTGCCATTGCTTCCGAAGCAAATCATGTTTAATAATTTATTAACAGATATTCCTGCCCTGGCCATTGGCAGTGATTCAGTAGATGAAGACCAATTACGAAAACCCAAAAAATGGGATATGAATTTAATTCGCAAATTCATGATTTTTTTTGGACTTCATAGTTCAATTTTTGATCTTCTTACTTTTTACCTTCTCTACGTTTATCTTCAATCACCCCCAGAGCAATTTCGAACCGCCTGGTTTATTGAGTCGGCCATTTCTGAAATTTTTATTCTGCTGATTATTCGTACTTCACGCTCTGCTTTTTTGAGTCGGCCTAGTCGAAGTCTCCTCATAACGAGCCTTATAGTGATGGGACTGGCGCTAATCATCCCACTGATCTTTCAAGACCACATTTTCGGATTTGTCGCCCTCTCAAAGTCAATTTGGATCACGCTTGGCTGTGTCCTCGTGGCCTATGTTGCCACCGCTGAGGCGATTAAATTTTGGTTTTATCGAAGATGGGGGAGTTGATTCTTTTTTTGCTTGAGGTTGTTCGGTGTGTTATGACCGTTTTTTGATCTTTTCTCCAGGAGAAATTCTTGGTCTCCCATGCTCAATAGTTTACAATCTTTTCCATGAATAAACCATTTACACCCCCAACAAACATTAGTGATGTTCTCTCCAATCTTAAGCGACCAAAAACTGTGGTTGTGACTGCTGGTATGCCGTACGCCAACGGTCCCTTGCATCTTGGTCACCTCGCCGGCGCCCATGTGCCAGCTGATATTCTTGCGCGCTATATGCGCATGATGATCGGAAGTGACAATGTGCTTTATGTTTGCGGCACCGATGATCATGGATCGACCTCAGAAGTCGCGGCTTTGAAGAATAATCAAACGGTGCGTGAGTTTATTGACTCCATTCATTCTAAGCAAAAAGCGACAATGGATCGCTACGGTATTTCTTTGAATGTCTATTCTGGAACTTCACGTCCTGAATGTTTTCCGATTCATTCGGCCCTCTCGCAGGATTTTATCCGCAAACTCTATAAAAATGGCATGCTGGAAAAGAAAACCACCAAGCAGTGGTTTGATCCTAAGCTTTCTCGCTTTTTGCAAGATCGGAATGTGACGGGAAAGTGTCCTAATTCAAATTGTACCAACGAAATGGCCTACTCAGATGAGTGTGAAGTTTGTGGAACTCAATATGATCCAAGTCAACTCATCAATCCTAAATCGTCCCTTAGTGATGCCACTCCTGTTCTCAGAGACACTGTTCACTGGTGGCTTGATATGTGGAAAGTTTCGGATGAACTCACAGAATGGATTAAGTCTAAGCAAAATAAGTGGCGCAAAGGTGTCATCAATGAAGTGTTCGGCACGGTTCAGCCGGCGTTCCAGTTTGATAATACACACGAACCTCTGTTTAAAGAACTCCGTCCCACACTTCCTAAGCACTCAAGCCGATACGCTCCTGGAAAAAAAGTGGTGGTGCAGTTTGAAAATAAGGCCGACTTTAACAGCGGCTTAACCATGCTTCAAGACAAGGGCATTGCTTGTACGGTGCTTGATGGCTGGGCCCATCGCTCTATCAGCCGTGATGTGAGCTGGGGTATTCCGATGCCTAAAGATCTGGATCCAGAGATGGAAGGCAAGACCCTTTACGTTTGGCCAGACTCCTTAATCGCTCCAATTTCATTTTCTCAAGTTGCCTTAAAGCAACTTGGGCGAGAAGAGAAAGAGTATGAGCGCTTCTGGAAAGATCCGGGGGCAAAAATTTGTCAGTTCCTGGGACAAGACAACGTTTACTTTTATGTTCTCATGCAGGGAGCGATGTGGCTCGGATCCCAACAAGATATTCATAAGCAACCAGAAGCAGGCGACTTTCAATTAACGGATGTCTACAGCGTTTTCCATCTCATGGTGGATGGTGAAAAGATGAGTAAGTCGCGAGGAAATTTCTATACCGCCAATCAATTGGTTGAAGAGATGGGGTTTGATCCAGATCAGGTGCGCTACTTCCTAGCGACTCTAGGTCTGGCCGAAAAGCCATCCAACTTTGATTTTGCAACTTTTAAAGAAAGAAATAAGTTTCTTGCTGGCCCGATGAACGCGGCGATTGAAAAACCCATCTCAGCGGCCCACTCACGCTTTGATGGAATCGTGCCAGAGGGCAAGCTTTTAGAGAAAGCTGAAAAAGAGACGATGAAAATTGTTCAGATGTATCTCAAGAATATGGAGAAAGCTGAATATCTCACTCTTCTGGGTCAGATTGAAAACTATGCGCGATTGATTAATAGTTTCTTTGTTCAGTACAAGCCCCATGATGACCGCGCCGACCTCACTGGTCGCCAGGATGCGCTTTATACCTGTTTTTATGTTTTAAAAAATCTCATGGTCATGCTTCATCCATTCGCTCCGGCCACCATGGAAAAAGTACGACAGTCGTTGAATTTACCAACGACTATTTTCAACCTGGATGAACTCGGAAAACCGATTCCAGCAGGACACAAGATAGGCGAGAAGCTTCAGTACTTTCCGGCCGTAGAGGGCTCCGTTCAGGAAGAATAATTTTTAAAGGAAATATATGATTAAAGAATTAACCCAAGATCAAGTCCGCACCATGACTCTTGAGGAAAAAGATGAGTGGTGGCTCAAAAATGTTTATCAAGGAGACATGCCTCAGCTTACCATTCGCTCGGCGATGACCGGAATGCTTTTGGGTGGGGTATTGAGTTTAACCAATCTTTATATTGGAATTAAAACCGGCTGGACTCTTGGCGTGGGAATCTCTTCGGTGATTCTTTCTTATGCGTTTTTTAAAATGCTCGCTCGATTCAACATGGGCTCACCCATGACAATTCTTGAGAATAATGCCATGCAGAGTATTGCGACTTCGGCTGGCTATATGACAGCTCCCATGATGGCCTCGATTCCTGCTTACATGATGGTGACGGGCGAAGTGATTCCTATGTGGCAGTGCTTTTGGTGGATTGTGATTTTAGCGATCTTAGGAGTGCTCTTTGCGTTTCCTTTGAAGAGAAGATTTATTAATGAAGAGCAGCTTCCGTTTCCAGAAGGTTATGCCGCTGGAGTGGTGATGGATAGCTTGCATTCTGATGAAAATAATCAAGGCATGTTTAAGGCCAAGCTTCTTATTGTGGGTGGGGCACTCTCTGCGGTGATTGAGTTTTTGCGGGCCGATACTTTGCTGGAATCGATCAAGCTTAAATTTTTGGCGATCCCCCATCATTGGGATGATTTCATTTATAAGTTTGTGACTCCGACCATTATGGGCACACCCCTTAAAGATCTTACCATTCAGTTTGATTCATCGATTGTGATGATGGGAACGGGTGGTCTTATGAGTATGAAGACCGCTATGTCGATTTTGATCGGAGCGGTGGTGAATTATTTCATCTGTGCACCGATCATGATTGATGCTGGAATTATTACGGCCGCTAATTTCAAGGCGATTACGATGTGGAGTTTGTGGGGCGGAGCTGCTGTGATGACGACATCGTCTCTTTATAATTTCTTTTCTAAGCCGCAAATTATCATACAAAGTTTTCAGAAGATGTTTTCTAAAGGAAAAGTGAAAAACGATGCCTTGGAGAAAATTGAACTTCCGATGTGGATCTTTGCGATGGGAATTCCTGTTTTTGGCGCTCTCGTTGTTTATTTAGGCCACATCTGGTTTGGGATTCATTACTGGCTCGGACTCTTAGCGATTCCTTTGGTGTTTGTTTTTACGTTGATTGCTGTCACATCGACTGGACTCACGGCCATCACTCCAGGGGGAGCTCTTGGAAAACTTACGCAAATCACTTACGGCGCCCTTGCCCCGGGAAATGTGACGACGAATCTCATGACAGCGGGAATTACCTCAGAAGTTTCACTCAACGCCAGTAATCTTCTGATGGATATCAAGCCGGCCTACATGCTCGGGGGAAAGCCACGTCTTCAGGCGATTGGGCATATCCTAGGGATTTTTGCTGGAGGGCTTGTGGCCGTACCAGTGTTCTATACTCTTTTCCATGGTGATATCTCGCTTTTTACCTCTGAAACTCTGCCACTTCCAAGTGCTTCGATCTGGAAGGGCGTCTCTGAGGTTTTAACGAAAGGTTTAAGTAATCTTCATATCACCGCTCAGATAGCTGCTCTCATTGGGGCGGTGTTAGGGATTGTGATTGAGATTCTAAACAAGAAGATGAATGGACGCTTCCCGCTTTCAGGCGTGGGGCTAGGCTTAGGCTTTGTTCTGCGTTTTACAGATGCTTGGTCGATGGCGCTTGGGACGTTGGTGTTTTGGGTCGCCAAAAAAGTTTGTAAAGATAAGGACTCTGTTGGCTATCGTGCTTTTGTGGATAATCAAGAAACTCTCGCCGCTGGTGTGATCGCTGGGGGCTCCATCATAGGTATTATTCTTATTCTTTTAGAAAATGTGATCTAGAGGCCATTGAGGGGAAAACGGCAAAATTTTCCCCTCAATAGTGTTTCTTTGGGCAACATTGGTCAAAAATAATTTTATTTGGTGTAAAAATAAATTTATTTATAATTAAAGCTATGAGGGTACCAGCGATCGCTAAAAAAACCTTTGATGAACTTTGTTCCCGACCAGAATTCTTGGTCATTACTCAATTAGTCCTAGAAGAGTTAAGCAAAATTTCTTCACCTCTTCTCAGGGCGAAATTCATTCACAAGACTGTTGATGAGTTGAATGAAGAGGTCTTTTCACATCCTTTAGTTAAAGACTTAAGTCCTTGTGGTGTTGGGTGCTCGGCCTGTTGTCACACCCAGGTAAGCGTGACTGCCGAGGAAGCTCTTCTGCTAACTCAGAAAATCGTCAATGGTATAACGATTGATCCTGTTTTATTGATGAAGCAGGCCGCGACTGGTGATGAGTCTGATAAAGACTTTAAGAAACTCAGTTATGAAGATAAAAAATGTGTTTTTCTCGATGAGAAGGGATCCTGCCGAGTCTACGATGATCGCCCCTCAGTCTGTCGTACGAATTCAGTCTTAGGCGATGCCTCACAGTGTGTGCCAACAGAAAGTCCTCAGCGACTTCGCTTAGTTAAAACCCAGCAGGCCGACATGGCCATCTATGCTTCATTTCTCTTTTCTGAGGACGCAGGTTCAATGTCTGTGATGCTCCAGAAATATCTCGAAGAATTTGAGAGACTGAAGCAAGAAGAAGTTTAATTTTTATAAGTTCGGAAGAGCCAATCACTGACAGGCAGTAAAACATTAAAATTGTATTGCTGCATGAGTTTTGGATTATGGTGACTTTGATGAAATCTCTTTAAGAATCTCGCCCCAGGAATTTTAAAGGCCCAATGATGATCATGCAAATGGCAGATCGTATGCACCATCTCATAAAACATATAGTAACTTACTCCCACGATGAAACTGATCCACCCAATTGATGGATGAGTAAAATGAGCAATCATGAGAAAAATGGGAGTTCCTATGATGAAAATAAAAAAGAAGACTGCAGAAGGACTAAAAAGAACCCGGTGAAAGTCCTTGCTAGTTTCAATTTCAATCGCATCATGAGTGAAGAAAGAATGATGAAGGATCGTATGTTCTTTAAAGGCGACCATGAAATACTTTATTGGCCGATGGAGAAGAAAACGATGGGCCAGATACTCCACCACATTGGCGATTAAGAAGGCGATGGGAATGAAGAGTAAATCTCCATAGGATCGTCGCTTTATTTGAGTGGAAGCCAAAACGATCAGGCCAAGGGCACCCAAGATGCTCAAAATCAGATGGAGTGCGCCAGAGTAAGAGGAAGGTAATATGTTTTTTCTGTAATCATCGCGAAGTTTTTTCAGTTCTTGATCCATAGGAATCCTTTTGGATATTATAAGCTAAAAAAGGATTATGTATGAATACCAGTGAATTACAAATAACTGATACTGTTCTTGGAAACGGAAAGGAAGCCGTCAAGGGGGCCCTTCTATTGGCCCATTATGAGGGTCTTTTAGAAGATGGGACAAAATTTGATTCCTCTTATGATCGTGGTAAACCTTTTCAATGTGTCATCGGTACTGGCCGAGTGATCAAAGGTTGGGATCTCGGCCTGATGGGGATGAGGGAAGGGGGAAAGCGCACACTCTTTGTTCCTTCCCATTTGGCCTATGGGGAAAGGCAAGTAGGGAATTTGATAAGGCCTCATTCAAATCTCATTTTTCATATAGAGTTAATTGAGGTTAGGACAAGAGAGTGAGCTTGAAAATGGACAACGCAGTTGAGTGAAGCTTTGAACTGATCATAAATTAGTCGTAGGGATCCTGAGAGTGTTTATTGATTAGACACTCAAGAAAAGCGAGAGAGTAACCGACAAGTTCGCTATGGAACGACTATGCTGGTTTCTCTTAAGTCTTATCTCTTTAAATGCCTTCACTCAGACGACGAGCTCCATTCCTCCTTTGTCTGGAGAAAAGGAGATGGCAAGTGTAGATAAGGTCATTATCAGAACGGTAAAATATCCAATCATGCTAAGTTTTTATCTAAATGATATTGAGAAGATCTTTCTTGAACGAGATGCCGCCTGCGGAAGCAAATTACAATCAAAAAGCCTGTTGGAAATTTATTATACTGTCGCTCACCCCTATCAAGTGAATAAATTGAAATGTACGGGAGCTGATAATCAATGCGATCTGAAATGTCTGGATGAAAAACAACTGAAGTATGTGAGCTGTCTTTTTCAGGATAAAGAACAAACAAAAATTCTAAAAGAGAAAATTACGGATGTGAAATTTTCTTTAGAGACTGGTGAGGAGTTTGGTTTTAATTCAGCAGAATCAAATTGGATCAGAGAGTCCTTAAGAGAAATGATTAAGGACTTTGGCAGTCCATGAAGCAAAAAACTTTTCATGATGTTCTTTCAACGTTTAGTGAAAATGTTGAGGCGGCCAAAGATGCCTTGAATGATAAAAGACTGACTCAGTTTGAAAAAACGATCATTGAAGGCTACTTAAACTTAAGAGATAATAAAAACCTTGAAGTCATTCACACTATGGAATCCTATCAAGGGGAATGCTCTAATTTTGTTTTAGCGCAAAAACATCTCTTGCTGGCCCTTGCGTATAATAATTTAAATCAATTTACCAAAGCTGAAGAACTTCTATTGAGAGTTCTTCCATCCTTTGAGATGTCTTTCCCGTATTTTGAATTCATGACAAGAGTGAATCTTTTTATCAATTATTTAAATACTCAGCAAATCTCAAAGATGTATGATTGTCTTAAGCAATTAGAGATGATTCCGAATCTAACTATAAGGGCCCAGATTCGGCTTTGTATGTGCCAGTTTTTTTACAATTCAGCAGTTCAAGAGGACCTCGCTGCTGGGGAGTCTCTCCAAAAAATTAATTCGTTTAAAGATCAAATGACTGAAAGTGATTGGATGGCCCACCTTATAAATGTGTTCTCTTTTGCGATGAAAACTGAGGACATGGAAAAAGGTGAGGAGGTCTTGAATGAAATTATTAAGCATCGAAAATATCGAACGAAAGAGAACTTCAAATTTATGAAGACACTTTTCTTTCATCTTACTGAGAATAAACCTATTTACATAACTGACGATGATTTTGTCGCTACACCTTTTCTTTATTACCAAATAAAATTGATTCAAAAGCTTGAAGGCATGGAGTTGGGAGACGCAAAATTCTTCTGGGGAAAGCTTCAAAACATGTTTCCTGAACAGTATCTTGATCACTTTCAGTATCGGGGCCCTAAATGTCTATTCTCTCTATGTTTGCATAAACATCAGTCAAAACTTTTAAAACCCATGAAGATAGAAGAAACTGGAAGCCATCTCGAAAAACTCGATGTCATTTTCAAATCTCATCCTGGACCGTACTCAAAGGATGAACTCTTTGAGGCCCTCTGGGGCAGAAAACCAGTCGATAAGTCCGACTATGTTCGCTTGAGCAATACGTTGGCGAGATTTAAAGCAAAATCCCAAATCACAATTAAAACTCGCAAAGGCTGCTACCACGTAGCCTAGTTCGTGTTAGTTACAGATAATTGATTCTCCAGCATTGATTTCAATAACCTCACGTCTTGGCCTTGGTAATCATCTAAGTCGCTAAAAACTCAAAAACCTCGTGAATTTTTCTTTCCCACTCGAGGCCATGGCAAGGCATAGTCTGTCTACACTGACCTATTTTTTGAGGTTTTATGAAAATTGTGATTTCCATACTGTTCTGTCTCATGATCACGCCATTATGGGCGGGGACACCAGATCAGGACCCCATTGTGTCTAATTTAAGAACTCGTTATGAAAACGGAATTGCCCCGGGTCTTGATGATTTGATAGGACGAACGTATTGGTGCCAGGAAATTATTGCTCGCAAAGGAGAGTTTCAGAAAATTGATTATGCTAAAAATTTAGCCTTTGAAATGTATGGCCCATCAGTAAGAGTAAAACAAGCTGGCTCCATCATGAATCAAAAAGATTATTTTTTTTCATCTCATGAAATTCAATCAACATTACAAATAGGGACGAAGATTGTTTTTGATTCTTATCGCAAAGATCATTTAGGCTTTCTGATTGGGGAGTTTTCCGAGTCTTCGACACATTTAAAGTGGAATCTTATATCAATTTCTAACCCTCAGGCCCTGGTGCAGAGTTATACCTTATGCAAATTAAATTAACAAAAGTGCAATTCATCTTCTTTTTATTATCAGCTCAATTATCCTTCGCTGAGCAAGGCGAGTGTGTGGGTGCCAAAGGTAAAAATCAAGTCTTGAAAATTAAGTACCAGAGTCGAGTGTATCCTGATGATAGTTTTGATTATAGGGCCTGGGTGACCTTAAATGGGGAAGGTCCTGCAGTTTATGATTTAAAGGGATCTTTAAATTTATCTAAAGGTACTGCTAACTGGTTCACGCAAAGAGCGATCATTGATTTTGGAGATTTAGTCATCAGTTTCTCACCTTATCGAGACCGATTAGAAGGTCGTGTCGGTCAACTCCCTTTCGAGAAATTACGCTGTTCAAATGTTAATTAAAGGTTAAGAAGTGTTGATGGCATTTACGATTAAAAATTCTTATGACAAGTTTTCGAAAAATAAAATGTGGAGAAAGAAAAATGAAAAAACTAATTTGGACAATCACACTTTTCGCATTCACCCAATTGGGAGCTGCTCAAACAACCAGCTGGAAGTCACATGTTTTTCTGAAGCAAGAAAGTGATGGAGGCCTACTTTGGTCTCAAAAACGAGACATTTCTGGAAGTAAAAGAGTAAACCTCTTGCAAGTCTTAGAATTATCAAAAGCAGTGATTCCACTTGGGAAACTGCAAATTCAAGAGGAATATGAATGCCTTAAATGGATTCAAACATCGATCGATTCTTCCGATTGTGCACAGTATGACTCTGTTTCTAAAGGTGTCAGCCTTAAGGTTCATGGTGACATTGCCATGGCACGATTACAAGGATACGTGAATGAAAAGCAAGTTACAGAAATAACAATTTCACTATCACCAAACATTTATAAAGATGATCTAAGTTTTGACCATCAAATCTTTGACGGCCATGATCTTCCAGAAAGATTTGTGACTTGGATTTTGCCAGAAGTGGGTACATGGGGAAATTCATCTGTAGGGAGTTTTAAATTTTCGGGGACCGATATCTTTGTTTTATCTGGGCTTGAATTACGTCTGTGTGTGCAATGGGTTCGCCAAGGAGATCAATATGTTATTGAAAAAGTCTTGGCGAAACATATTGATCTCAGCTGGGGTCTAGGTGGAAGTCAAAATGATGTCGATAAAGTTATCTATTATTCGATTCGATAAACTTGTAAGGCCTCATCAAAAATAAGTACTCCAGATATTTGGTCACCATTTTTAAGTGTTGGGATTCCCAGTATGGAAATGGTGGCCGCCTCAGCTTCGTCTTCCCACAAAGCACATGTGATACTTGGTTCAAACCAGTAAGTATTTTTATAACCAAGTTTAATTTTAAACGTGAAATGATCCGGCTGAATCTTATCGGCCTGAAAGACTTTTAAATCTTTAACAGTACCAACTAACTGGGCCTCACGATTACAAATAGCGTGACCAGTAAGAGAAGTAAGTAAAAGGGCACCTGTGAGTAGAGCTTTCATAAAACCTCGAAGATAAAATTTTTTTGAACTATATATCAAAAAGCTTTTAACGATTGTTAAGATTTCGTGGACTTAAGAAAAGTTTTCAGACCGGTAAGTGACTGAAATTGCTTGCCGAGTAGCTAGCCATTGAAGTGGATTTGTTGAAAAATGATCTTTCGGTCAGAGTCAAAGTCCCGTGAGGTCTTTTTGAGCAACAAGAGTAGCTCTGGAACATGACTGGATTGATTCTCAATAAAATGATCATAAAAACCGAATCTCACCTTTGAACTTTCAATTTCATGAAACTGGTTTAAAGAGGTAATGACTTCGTCTTGAGATTTCGAAAGTATAAATCTTCCATAGTAGTAATTGGCCTTTGGATGAACTAGTTCTAAAAGTGAAATCAGGCAGGTTGAATTTTCAAAGTTTTGAATTTCTAAATTGAGCAAAATGTATTTTATATAGGCCTTGAGCTTCAATTTGCCTAATAAGAAAATAACGCCATTACGATCAAATTGATCGTAAGAAGTCATCATCTTTTCGATTTCAGTCAGAACAAAATGACGCTGTTTAGGCGAGAGGTAAAGGTAACGTAAAAGATTAATTTTTATCCTGCGATTATCAGTCTTGGCATATAAATGCATAAAAAATTCAAAGAGTTCATGGTCATTTTTTTTGGTAGCAATATGTCCTAGAACCTCAACCAGATTTGCAATGATTCGTGAATTTCCTTGCTCGGATTCAAGTTCATGATAGATGCGCAAGCTATTAAGGATAAAACTCTCACGAACTCTTTCTGACATGACTTTCAATAAATCAAAATAGATGTTTTCAATCTGCTTACTTTCTTTAATGATCTTTTCATATTCTGCTAATACAAAATTATCAATTTCATAGCTCTTAACTTGTGAGAGCGATTTGATGATGGCAACTTTAATATCCTCTCTCTCATGCTTTCGAAAAGCCGTAAGCAAAATCGCGACCGATTCTTTAGGATTCATTTGTGCTAGAGAGCGTGCCGCCGATTTTATAATAATGGGGCGCTCTTCTCTTTCGATGAGTTGAACCAGTGTTGGCCAGTGTGTTTTGTAATCATTATGGGCAAAGTTTTGAATGATTTCAACCGCCACAAATTGATTGCGATTGGGGTTTAAAGAATTAATTTCTGCAATTTGATGTTTGTTGACTCGTGAAAAGAGCTCGAAGATGAGATAAATAGAGCCCCCTAGTAACAGAATGAAGAGAACGATTGTCCATCTCACGTCGAGAGCGCCCTTCACAACGGGATAGATAATTAAACCACAAAATAAGGGCCCGAGGAAATTAGACCATGTTTCAATTTGATGCTGCAGTTTCCAGCGTTGAAAAAAAGGGAAGTTTTGTTCAAGTTTCTTTTTATAGTTTGCGAGGATACTGTTTTCAAAAACTTTTCGGACTGACTCATTCACAAGCATCGCCCAAGGAGAAATAAAGAGGAACAAAATTCCAAAAGAAATAAGCTGAGTCCAGCTGAAGGTTAGAAACCCTTGACGCCAACTCCACTTATCTTCTCGATCTCTAAAACTAAAGACTAGAAACAAAAGAATAACACCCGATTGAATGAGGTTCACGTGAGAAAATGTATCGGTTAAGTCATAACCTTCTTGGACGAGTGATTTAAGTCCACTGAAAAGTAAGTAAGCCTGATAATATTTAAGGAGAGCAAAGATCATAAAGAGAAGCATGGCGATTGGTAAATAAGGAGGAAAGGTTTGGTCCCTCTCAGTCTCTTCTTCTAATTTTTGTACCTTTGGGGGTTTTGAAACAAGTGCAAATAATAGGCCTACAGCCCCACAGGAAATGAGGAGATTTATCCAAGGACCAGTTGCGTGAACGCAAAGGGCGGCGAAAAAGAAACCTAATTCGATGAAGAAGGTAATCCTTCCAGTGAAATTAAACCTTGAGAAGAAACTTGCATGTCGAGAAACAGTATGACCAGTGAATGAGTCGAGTAAGGAAACTCCGACTGTTGAAACGACAAAGATGGCGCCATTTAAAATGATAATGTTGCCAGCATTTGCGATTTGGGCCTTAAAAAGCGGTAGGACAGTCAGCGATAGCACAAGTAATGATAAGAACGTCCATATGACTTTAGCTTCTGCTTTAAGCCATTGTAAGAAACTTAAGAACAATAGATTAAAAAAAGCGAGTGCAATTAAAAGTAAGGGGAATTGAGATTCAGGTAGAAACGAGACAAGTTGTTTGACCGAAATTAATCTCAGCTCAAACCTTACCCAGCCTACGAATAAACAAAGGATAATAAGGAGTATCTTGATCCGGTAGTTGCGCCAGAATAGAGTTAGCATGAGCATGAAAGATCATTTTAGCACATTTTTATTTGAGCGACTTTTTTTGACCATGACTAAAAAATTTATATGAGTGTCTATTCTTTTGACACTTCAGCTGCTTCTGTTGGCCAAGTCTTTATTTATTCGATCTACAGACTTTCAGCTGGCCGGCATTGATCTTGCTGATGTTGGGTTACTACTTATAAAGGATCATCATGAAGCACATTTACATCCTCTCTACACTTATTCTTTTCGCTAGCTGCGGGAAAAATGGAGTGAATGGCGTCAATGGAACCAATGGTCGGGACATTCCCTCAACTTTAACTTCAGATCATATTTATGTTGCTATTGATTTTCAGGATATAAATCCAGGATTGGCCTGTGCTAATGGAGGATTATCCATTTTTTCTTTTAGAGATAGTAATGATGATGGTTCATTTGAAGAAGGCGAGTCCATCCTAAAGGTTAAAGCGATTTGTAATGGTCTCAATGGATCAAATGGAGCGAACGGAACTAATGGTATTGATGGTACTAATGGTACTAATGGTATTGATGGTGTAAATGGAACCAATGGAGCGAACGGAACAAACGGTACAAATGGAACCAATGGTGTAGATGGTGTGAATGGATCGAGCTCTTCAATAACATTGGAATCAGTCACAGCAAGTGCTTTATGCCCAGCTGGTGGTGTGAAAATATCTAGTAACTCAGGCACATCTGTTGAAGTTTGCAATGGCGTTAATGGTCTTAATGGTGAGCAAGGAATTCCTGGTGTACAAGGGTTGCCTGGTCTTAATGGAGTTGATGGTAAAGACGGTGTTGATGGACACGATGGAGCAAATGGTACCAACGGAATCAATGGCGTGGACGGTGCCAATGGACAGGATGGTGTGAATGGACACGATGGTGTGAATGGCACCAATGGAACTAACGGTACAAACGGTACAAACGGAACAAACGGAACTAATGGAACGAACGGAACTAATGGAACAATCGTTACACCAGTTCGATTTTGTTCTAACTCTCATGCCACAGCTGGTGAATATGGAATACTTATTGGTAGTGATTTGTATGCGATCACGAGTGGTGAGCATCACGGTTCATATCTTGTAAAACTGAGCTCAACTGATTATGCAAGCAACACAGCAGGTAATTGCATCAATTTACTGCATGATATCCATGGTAATGGGGAAGATAACTAAAAAACCAATCGGGAGACACCATTTTTGAGTCTGTTAAAATCGCCTCGGCCTTACAAACTGCTGTGCTCAGCTATTAAATAGCCACACCCTCTATCGAGTTAAATCCCTTGAGCAAACTCGCCGAATTCTTAAGATGATGAATCTGGTCATTTATAATGGAGGGGGAATTATTCTCATGACGTTCTTATAGCGATAATTGATTAGGAATATCAAACTGAGGTTCCCATAATTACCCATGATGTATCGCTTTAGTGAACAAGAATCCATGCAGGCCAACGGTGAGAGGCGTGGTGTTCACTTGCCAGCTAAATATGATACTGCACTAGTAAAGTTTACTAGAGTTTGATGGAATTGCAGATTCAGATGTCCAAAAATGGGCCTCAACAAATGACTACAAAAATTCTTGAAGACGCGTATGATTATTATACAAGATGTACTCACAAATGATGACTTGACCTTGGTTACAATCAAGTAAGGATAGGGCTTGGAACCTAAAAAAATTCTTATACTTTCACAAAATACGTTAATGCTCGTTCCAAGTTTAGAACGCAGCCTTAAGGATTTTAATCAAACCATTAAAATAAAATTCCAAGATGATTTTAGTTTTGATGAAGCAGATCTTATTTTTGTTGATTATGCCCTCGTCAGCAGCAATGAGAAATTGATGCAAGATCTTTTAAAGTTTCCAAACAAATTGGCGATTTTAACTTCACTCGTGGATCACGAAGGGATGACGGATATTCTTAGAAAAATGCATGTTCATCATCTGTTTGGTTTATCTGGTCCGAATTCTTTTTCTGATATTCGCGATTTTATTCTTTATCAATTTACAAATGTGAAGTGGGATCTGCAAACTTTTATTAAGACTCCTATCCATGAATCAAAAAAGATTCTACTTTCATCGAATAATATGCTGGCGAATATCCCTGAGCTCTTAGAGGGACATGATTTTTCAGATTGGTTTGAGGGAATAAAAGACTATCTCACACAAATTTTGCATGAGTCGATTTCTAATGCCCTTTTTAATGCTCCAGTTGATGATAGTGGCGCTAAGCTTTTTAAATCAATGGATCGTAAGACACTGATCCATACTATTCCGGGCAAAGAGCCGGTTGTGTCAGTGACTACAGATCAAAAAAAAGTTGTTTTAAGTATTGAAGACTTTTACGGGTCCATTAGTGAGTCTGATATTTTTCATTATCTCACTCAAAATCAACTGCAGGATAAA
>CANFNX010000021.1 GCA_947448495.1 Bacteriovoracaceae bacterium
TACAGATCTCAAAGGGTGAAGCTTCTGTTCCCAGTCCCGATCCTGCCGTTGGAGAATCCAGATTCATTTTTCCAAAACAACTTGTCGAAACATAAGGGATCAAAAATCCAAAAGAAGGAAGTTGATTCTTCTCCCACTTCAAATGAGGGTAATCATAAGTATCATCAGTGGCAATAAAAGAAGGTGCGTCGCTCATCGATGAGCCCACCATGGCATTTGAGCCAGCATTCGTATTTAGTTCAGATTTTGACTTCAATTGAGAATATGAAAAGTCCCCACACGAACCTCCCATTGAAAAGAGATTAGATGATTGAGCATGAGAGTTTACGCAATTCACAAGATCTCCACCATCACCCACGAGAGCTCGGGCATAGTTGGGAGTGGCAGAATTCGTATCAACTCTTCCCACAGAGTGGAAGGTATTAGTAAGTGTTAGAATATTCGCAACTCCTACAAGACCACCGGCACGCGATAACGGAACGGCAGGATTCTGATCAAACCCGCGGACATTGGCAAAGGAATAGCTGTTCGTTAAAATTGAATTCGTAGCCTCTCCGATCACTCCACCCACAGCATCTTTTGCCGAAATATTTCCATTACTAAAGACAGAGTCCATGGATACATTATTACTGTTGCCAACCAGGCCCCCGACATTGATGTGTCCACGATCAGAATTCACTGAAACCTTGGCGCTTGAATTTGTTAAAGATGCTTTGGTTGCACTCCCAACAAGTCCACCTAAGTTTTGGCAAACATAATTGGGGTTTGTATTATTGAGATCACATTCAGCTTCAACCATGGCCAAAGCATGGACACCAGTAAAAATTGTCTGATATACACCTGTGCCGCCATCTTCAACGGTTCCAACCACTCCTCCCACATCCCTGACCCCAGACACGTGTCCCCTATTAATAAGAATATTTTTAAAAAATGCAGGACCTGCTGCAGAACCTTTTGCCGATCCCGCCACAATCCCCACAGACCTACAACTACTAGTGGTCGACTGAAGATGGCACTCGAAGCTTACGTTTTCGAAAATCAAATTACCAATCGTCGCCCCAACGGCGCGACGTATGAGTCCCACATTCGCCAGATTTTCATTGGTATTCGTTTCCATTGAATAAATGATATTTTTTATCCTATGGTAATCTCCATCGAAATTTCCCTGAAACTCAAAAGGAAGAGAACCATTTGGATTTTCTCCAATAGGAATCACATTTGTGAACAGGAAATCAATGTCGTTAAGTAATTTAAAACTAGTGACTTGTGAAATAGACAAAGGGGAATGGGCTAGATTGAATTGTTCTACACTACAGATAAGATAAGGTTGACCTTTTGTTCCAACTCCACCGGCAAAACGTAATGAATCATCACCTCGTACGTTACAAACTTCTTCAGCTGTTGTTTGCAAAAAGATTTTCCCCGATGACTCACTCCCATTTTGTGAGGAACCAAAAATTTTTCCAACCACATTATAAGTCGACTCTAATCGACCATCCATAAGGACAAATTCTCGAGGTATGACTTCAATAACATCTTCACAATTGGCCGAAGCATAATAACCAATAATCTTAAAGGGAAAGGGAGCATTGGGACTGCCCACAGGAATATTGAGTCCTCGGACAAAATCTACAGTTTGTGGAGATCCGCTGACAATAAAAGTATCAGAAATCGATCCTCGGGACGTAGCGGAGATTGGAACACACCTCGATTTCAATTGATCTTTTCCAAATACAGCTTCTGAGCCTGGAATTTTTTCAAAAGATTCTATGGCAACCTTGATTGAACCAAGATAGCCCTTATTTTGTGGATCCGTCTCATGAGAAAAATCATATGAGCAGCCATACATATCGAGCATTCGATCCTTAGTTAGATCATTAACGGCATCGGGAATCGCCTTACACACTTCTAACATAAAGCGTGGAAAAAAATTAATCGCACTGGCCCCACTCATAACCGTGGCCATACTCACACCATTAGTAAAATCAGAGTTAGAACAATTAAGTTTGGTTAAGGTCAAATCCAAATTCACGGCACTGCCGGTTAAATTCACATTCTTCACCGCTCCACAACGGGCGACACCAGAAAGGTTAGGATTGGGATCAATCCCAACACCTTGCCCTTCCCAGGCCACGGCATAAAAAGACCACACTCCATTAGGAAGTGTTTCACTGTGATCGAGATTGTTAATAATTTTTCCAAACTTTCGTCCATTAGGACCAAAAGCATAGAGATAAACCCCACCGCTAGTGGCACTGCTTACGCCTGCTGCAAAATTTGCGATTGAAATCTCAAGTTTCGCTGGAGTCTTTGCTTGTTGAGTACAACCCAACAAAATAAAGAAAAGACAAATCTGCAGGAAAATAAACTTAAGCATAACGACATCCCTAATCTTTTAGTGAAGGCCATCCACGGCCATCGTTATTTTTTCGGTTTAACATTCACTCAACTTGATGAGAATAAAACCCGAGCTTATTAGTTGCCCTCAAAGATTAAATCTTCCCTCAAATTTAAGGCGTAAATTCCGATAAATCCCAAAACGAGGTTTTTATTAAAACTCTAATTTTCTTATTTTGTTTGCTTCTCTCCCTCAACCTCTGGGCCCAGTCCAAAGTGGCGGTGGTGAAACTCATGAAGGGAGACGTTGCGGCCCTCGAGTTAGGTAAAACCACAGCTCTCAAAATTGGTGACTGGGTCGCTGCTGGTGTGGTGGTGAAAACGGGAAATCAAAGTTTTGCTAAACTTATTTTCGTTGATAAATCTTCCATGAATGTAGGACCCAATTCAGAAATCAAAATTGAAAAATTCACGAATACCGAAGAGCCAGGTGTTATTAACGTTGTGAAAGGGATCATCCGCTCACAAGTCACCAAAGACCATCTGAAAAGAAAAGACAAAGAATCCTCAAAACTCTTTATCACCACACCCAATGCGGTCATGGGGATCAGAGGGACAGAATTCACGGTGGGTGTGTCTCAAAAAGAAGGCTTTGCTCCTGTGACATCTGTCGTGATGCTTGAAGGGAAAGTTCAGTTTTCAGATATTCAACCAGGAAAAGAGCTTCCGCACTCCGGTGCAGAGATGGATCGCATGCTTAAAGATCATGGTGTTCCGGTTCACGGAGGTGAAGCCTCGGCCGTCAACTCCAACCAAGTCGGTCACCCGATGGTTGAACCCTTTAAATTAAGTCTTGAGCAGCTCAACAAAGTTGATAAAACAGAAGTTCCAGGAATGGAGCATAAAGAAGAAAAAAAATCAGACACCAGTGCCCAAGTTGATGATGGCCATAAAAAAGGGATTCTCCCAAAAGGTCTTGATGCGACGGTTGTGGCCAACAAGCCTGACCTTAAACAGACAGCTTCCCTTCACCATGAAACCAAAGTCGAAACTCCGGCCCATAAATCCGATCACGCTCTTCCAGGCTCTATGATGGACTTCACCACTGGTATTGTTCTTCCTCCTAAAGAAGGCGCTCAATACGATGCCGTCACTGGGACTTATGTTTCAGCAGGTGATGCTGTTGCCAAAGTCAATCCTGATGGCTCACTGGCCCCACCGGCCGGGATGGAATTTTCTCCTAAAGGAACCATTGTCGTGACAGTAGAAATGCCAGACGGACATGCGGACAAAGGGAAAATGGTGCAAGTGGAGTTTACTCCTCCACCGGCCAACCAAACTAGTAAAGTTTCGATGGAAGCCGTCAATCAAGTCTTTCAACAAAATCCCCAACTGGCCCAACAAGCGGCCCAAGTTGGAGGCTCCCTTTCAATTAACATTAACCAACTGGCCCCTGTCGTAGCAGTGGTCACCGGTGTTACCAGTGGCCCACGTCCCGCCTCTGAGGGTTCTCACTCGGCCATCGTCGCTCCCAATGCCATTCAACAACTGGCAGCGATCACAACACCTCCGGCCGTTGTTCAATCCAACGAAGTGTATAATCCAAAATTTATCGGCAACGGCGGCTTAACCGATTTGGTCAACAACTCAAATACCTATAATACTCACACCTCAGGAACAGCAGCACCGGCCGAAATTCTGCAGCAAAGTGCAAATAACACAAATGTGAATGTACATGTTCACGTTGGTGACTGAAAATTTTCTGATACAATAATTCAAATCTATTTTCTGTAAGGATTTGAATGTTGAAGTTATTTTCTCTTCTCTGTGGGTTACTATTTGCTACTAGTGTTTTTGCTTCCTCTGAAATTCAGCATCCTGATTTCAAAATCATTTTTGATTCTTTTAATAAGGGCAAATATGCTGAGTCGATTAAAAGTTCTGAACAGCTGATCCAAAAATTAAAAAAACAAACTCCACTTCCTACAGAAACTCTCGCCACCGCTCATTATTGGTTGGGACTAAGCTACAACAAAAAAGAATATTTCACGAAGGCGATCCCCTGTTTTGAATACGCTATCAATAACAAATTGAAGGCCAATGATCTGCTTTATGAATATGGCAAGGCCCTCTCCGGATCAAAAAAATATAAAGAGGCCAAGGCCGCTTTTACTGATTCTCTCGAAAATAAGTATCAAACGGCCGTTTCCCTGTATTATCTCGAATTTCTCGCTCGTAAAACGGGTGAAATCGAAGAAGAAAAAGTTTATCAGGCCAAAATTGAAAAACTCAAACCAGCTGAAAAAGAAGTCGCCTTAGTTGTCGCCCAACCGATTGTTCAGCCGACGGCGCCAGTGGTGGTTGAAAAACCAGAAACCGTTGTCATTAAAATTGATGAGGACCTAAAATCCGTCTACGAATCTTTTAACACTGGACTTTATGCCCGTGCCAACAAACAACTCGAAGACATCCTCCTCAAAATCAAAGAGGTTCATCCGCGTCCATTGAATCACCTGGGGCTTATCGCCTACTGGCAAGGCCTGAATTATATTCGCCAACTTGAGTACGAAGCAGCGGTAAAATCATTTCAGAAGGCCATCAGTTACGACTTCAAAGCGTCGGATCTTCAGTATGAATATGCTCAGGCGCTCTATGGAGCTGAAAAACTCGATGAGGCCAAGGCTGCCTTTAAAGCCTCGGCCAATCAAAACTACAAAACCGGTGTGAGTCTTTATTACTTAGGTTTTCTGTCTCAAGAAATGAATGAAAAAAAAGAGGCGAAAGTTTACTATCAACAAATTTCAACTCTCCCAGAAGAAGAAAGAAAAGATGTTGAACAAGCGGCGCAAATGCAAATTGCCGACATCACTTTGCTTGAAGTGGAATCTCATCCAGACGCTGTTCGCAAAGTTGAAGTTGAAGTCATTCCCCAGTACGAAAAGGCGATTGACCTGGACAAGAGCTCCAACCTTGCGATCGACATGAAAGCCAAGATTAGAGAGTTGCAACAGAAGTATGAATTAGTGTTATTCAAAATGAGAAATAACCGCCCGACGCAAGTCCCCCCCTATTTCATGCGCGCCTCTCTAGACAATGCCTTCGATGACAACGTCGTATACTCGGCCGATGAAACACGCATCTCACAATCACAAAAAGCCTCGGCTTTCACCAAGGCCGATTTCATGGGCCGCTACAGTCTTTACTATAAAAACATCATGAGCTTTGCTCCGGAATTAAGAACAAATAGGACTCGCTACTTAAATCGAACAGATTCTATTAAGGCCAACGACAACTTTGCTATTGTTCCGGCGATCAGATCTGCTTATGAACATTCACTTTGGGGACGACCGGCTTCACACTTGCTAGATTTTGAATATAACTACGCTCATAGAGATCTTAATTCAAACGATGAGCTGGTTTTCTCCTCTCGCACTCAGACCTATATGATTGGTGAGCGCTTTAACTTTTTTCCCAATGGTGAATCTGTTGTGAGATATCGCCAGCGCCATTTTAATAGTTACAACACAGCATCTAACTCCATCACGAAGAGTTTTGTGCTCGAGCAAATTCTCGCTCTCAAATCAGGCCACATGCTGATTTTAATGGGAAGCTACGACATGGCCCGAAATGTTACGGAGCTTTTTAACACCAACGCCCTGATGACCCGGGCCGATGTGATTTTTCCCAAATACAAAGACTGGTTTACCATGACCGCTGGGTTGGGAGTCACTCTGACTGACCCCTATAAAAATAGTGCCCGCGGGATGGAAAAACTTATAAACCCTTCTTTAAAATTCACTCATACATTTTCTCCTCGATTGCGAGGAACGTTCAGAGCTGAATACTGGAAAAACACCTCAAATTCGGCGACCTTCCAGTACACCAAGAAAGCGACAGGTATTGAGCTCGAGTATATTTTTTAAGAGGTTTTTATGTGTCCATGGATTGATTGGCAGCCAGCGAGTTTAAAATTTTGTGAGGCCATGCTTTGCGGAGTGATTCGCCAGCCGGCCAACAGTTTATCCAATATTGCTTTTATCATCGGTGGGATCATCATCCTCATGAAAGAAGGATTCAAAGGCAAATGGTCGCCATATCACATGATGGGAATTGCTTCTGTGATGATCGGAATTACCTCTGGTATTTATCACGCCTCCATGACGTTTTTCTGGCAATTTTTTGATGTCTCAAGCATGTTCATGCTCATTCTCTTAGTCCTCACGTTTAATTTAAACCGCGCGGGATTCCTCGCGAAAAAATATTTCACGCCAGCTTATCTTGGCATGCTCGCGACTTCCATGGCGCTCATGCTCCTCATTCAAGGCAAAAGTGGTGAGTGGATTTTTGCGGTGGAAGTGGTGATCGCTATTTCTCTTGAGTATGTGATTTATCGCCAAGGTCAGAAGCCGCAATTTAAAGCGTTTCTTCAGGCGATAGGTATTTTTGCCTTGTCGTTTTTAGTTTGGACAGGAGATATTCGCGGTTGGTGGTGTGATCCGGATAATCACATCCTGCAAGGACATGCGGCCTGGCACGTGTTGAATGCCTTCACTATTTGGTTTCTTTACAAGTTTTACAAGCAGTTTTCGGAGTAAAGACATCCACCACGACACCAAAAGTAACGGTGGAATAATCAAGTTTATACGAGGCCGTGCCATCCAGGAAACTGTGATCCATCTGGGCCTTGGTGTATTTTTGATCTACAAACATCGCCACCTTTCCTATTTGATACTCTAAGCGATGCCCGGCAGTTGCATTCAATCCCTGCAATCCCATGGGGTCTCGGTGCTCCTCCCAACTTTCATTTTTCACAATATAAATCGAGCGGGCCCCACCGATGGTGACACCTGCATCGACATGAGGGGCATAGACGAGTTTACCTGACTTAGGAGAATCAAAAATCGTAAATTTGCGGCCATAACCAATTTGATAATTCATTAGTAAGTGGGTATTTTGAATTTCTACCCCCGCCTGACCGTCTGGTATTGCCCCATAGGAGACTGGAGTGCCATTCGAGAGATGCTCTGTCGCAGGTTCGTACCTGACACCTTTGTCATCTTTAATTTCATAGTAAGTTTTCAAAAACTTCGGATGAAACGCAGTAATGTAAAAAGCATTCTTTTTATTTTCAATCGAAAGAGTAAACGTATTTGAAGGCTCATCAATCCAGCGAGCAGCATCCTGCAGGTGCTCCCAAGTTCTTGGGTCGTAGTGTTGGGCGGAAGTCCTTTCAGAAAACTCAAAGCCTTTGATGACGGTATTGACTCTTGAGCTTTTGATGGTGACATCAGTGGGACGAATGTTGGTACGGGTGAAACCAAAATGAAAACGAATCTTCCAAGGATTACCTTGATCATCTTTGAGTTTCATCTCAATGGGATTGGCGTTAAGTTCGGAAAGTTTTTTGACTGACTCACAAGTTTGTTTTTTTCTTTCCTCAACTTTTGAAGGGGCGAGTAAGAACGGAATGAGTGCTTGATAGTTATCTGTCAGATCTTTAACTGCTGTTGGTTTTTGCACCACACAGGTTTCGGGTGTTTTATTTTGTTCCTTCAACTCTTCCTCTAGGCAAAATTCGGCCAGGTCGATGCTTAGTTCTCGAAGAGCTGGATCTTTGCTCTGGGCCCAAAGACTAGGACAAATTAAAAGGCTTAGAATGAGAGATAAAGAGTTCCGATAGAGCATAAGAACTTGTCGGAATGTTGTCTAAATTAGTTTAGTACTATTTTTTAAGTCATTTCGACCACTTGCGTCTTACAGGGGACCATGAAAAAGTAAAAGGTTGATTCTAATCGTAGCCTTTCTGTGATAATAATGGCGCTATGAGCGTATCCTACTGGAATGACCGATCTAACGGTCGAGAACTTAATGTCGACATCGCCATTATTGGCGGTGGTATTACGGGTCTTTCTTGCGCCTATTGGCTGCAAAAGGAAGACCCTCATCTGCGCATTGCCATCATTGAAAAATATGAGTTTGGTTCTGGGGCCACTGGCCGCAATGCTGGATTTATTACTTGTGGCTCGGTGGAGCACTTCAACCGCTTGGTAGGAAAACATGGCCAAGAAGAGGCCCTGGAAATTTGGCGCTTTTCTGAAAGAAATCTCGAACTCTTAAAAGAAGAGATCATTCAAGACAATGCTTCTGATTTTCTCTTTGAGAATAAGGGAAGCTTTTCTTTAGCGAGTACGGATAACGAATTTGCTGAGCTTAAAGAATCTGCCAACCTCATGCGCTCCATGAAAATTAATGTAGAAGAACTGGTTGAGGCCGACATTAAAAAGCGTCTTGGCGCCGAAGGATTTGTGGGCGGAATTAAATATGTTGAAGACGCTTCCGTTCACCCTATTCTCCTCTTAAACGGAATCCGCAAGAAACTAGGCGAAAACGTTTTCATGCTCGAGCAGCATGAAGTTCATCAGATTGAAGCCACGAGTGATGGCAAAAAAGTTCTGACGAATAAAACCACTGTGAACGCATCGATGGTGGTGTACGCCACGAATGGTTACTCTGCCCTCATGAATGAATATTTCAGCACCAAGGTTTTCCCAACACGCGGACAGATCCTTGCGACTGAGCCCGTGCCTAAATTTATGGAAGGCCCTTGTTATGCTAACTTTGTGTTGGATTATTTCCGCCAACTCCCTACAGGTGAAATGATTATTGGGGGCTTTAGACAGCTTCAAAAAGACACTGAGAAGGGTTACTCAGATGAAACATCTGATGTGATTCAAAAAGCATTGAATGAATTTCTCCTTCAGCATATACCGGCCGTAAGACAGGCCAAGATCACTCACCGCTGGTCTGGGATTATGGGCTTCAGTGTGGATGGTCAGCCTCTCGTGGGTGCGATTCCACAGGATGAGCAATTGCTTTTTTGTTGTGGTTACACGGGGCATGGACTTGGTCTTGCCTTCCATTCGGCGAAAGTGCTGACAGATTGTGTTTTTGGCCGAACGATCCCTAAATTTATTTCTGCGAAACGTTTTATATAAAATATACCTCCCTAAGGAGCCCTCATGAAAAAGTATGAGTCTTTAAACTTTGTTGATTTTGATTCACTTCTCTCACCTGAGCAAAAAGAAATTCGCGATGCCGTTAGGAAATTCGTGGATGATGAAGTTCTTCCTGAAATGCAAAAATCTTTCCGTGAAGAAACTTTTCCTAAGCATCTTATTAAGCGTTTTGCTGAAATGGGACTTTTAGGCTCTAACCTTAAAGGTTACGGTTGTGCAGGTATTGATGTGGTTTCCTACGGACTTGTGATGGCCGAAATCGAGCGCGCGGACTCGGGGATCCGCTCTTTTGTTTCCGTACAAGGCGCTCTTTGTATGTACCCTATTTATGCTTACGGTAATGAAGAACAAAGACAAAAATATCTTCCAGGCATGGCCAAAGGTGAGATCATTGGTTGCTTCGGCCTCACTGAGCCAGATGCTGGATCCAACCCTGGCGGCATGCTTACAACGGCAACTGAAACAGATGATGGTTACGTTCTAAATGGTAACAAAATGTGGATCACCAACGGCTCTATCGCAGATGTGGCGATCGTATGGGCCAAACTCAATGGCGAAGTCAGAGGCTTCCTCGTGGATAAAGGGACTCCGGGCTTTTCGACATCCCTCATGAAAGGGAAATTCTCTCTTCGTGCTTCAGTGACTTCTGAGCTTCACTTTGAAAACTGTAAGATTCCTAAAACGAATCTTCTTCCTAATGTGAAAGGTCTTAAAGGGCCTCTCGGATGTCTTTCTCAAGCGCGTTTTGGAATTGCTTGGGGTGCCATTGGAGCAGCGAACGCTTGTTATCATGAGGCCCTGAATTACACTCTTAATCGTCCGATGTTTAATCGTCCACTAGCGGGCTACCAGCTCGTTCAAGCGAAACTCACGAAGATGGTGCAAGAGATTTCAAAAGCTCAACTCCTTTGCTTTCACCTGAGCCAAGTCAAAGAGAAAGGGGCCCTGACTCCTGCTCAAATCTCTCTCGCGAAAATGAACAACGTACGGATGGCCCTGGATGTGGCCCGTGACGCCCGTGATATGATGGGTGCCAATGGAATCATTGATGAGTATCCTGTGATTCGTCACCTTCTGAACCTTGAAACGGTTAATACCTATGAAGGGACTGAGGATGTTCACCGCTTGATCATTGGCCGTGAAGTCACTGGTCTTAACGCTTTCAACTAATCATTATGTTTGATAGAGCGAAGGTCATTGATTCAAATTTTAAAAAGTATCTCTCAAGTAAAGCCGACATCAGCGGCTTTACTCATTTAGGGGGGCATTCAAAAACTCGCGTGATCGATATTTTTGAGTCACAACTCATTTCTCGTCTTTTGGATTTAAAAGCGAGAAAGCTGCGCGCGCAAGGCAAAAGCTTTTATACCATTGGCTCCAGTGGGCACGAAGGTATGGCCGTGGCCGGTGAAGTCTCTCGCCTCACTGATATGGCGTTTTTGCACTACCGGGATGCAGCTTTTCAAATTCAGCGCTCAAAAAAGCGCCATGGGCACACGCCTATTTATGACATGCTTTTATCTTTCTGCGCCAAAAGCGAAGACCCTATCAGCGGTGGACGCCATAAGGTACTAGGCTCTAAAGAACTTTTTATTCCACCTCAGACTTCAACCATTGCTTCTCACTTACCTAAAGCGGTGGGTGCGGCGTTGTCGATCAATAAGGCCAAGCGCCTCGGGATCGATTCTGAAATGCCAGATGATGCCGTGGTGGTTTGTACTTTTGGAGATGCTTCTTTAAATCACGCCTCGTCTCAAGCGGCCCTCAACTGTGCGGAGTGGATCAGCTATCAGAACCTGCCTCTTCCCATGGTATTCATCTGTGAAGATAACGGTATCGGGATTTCTGTGCGCAGTCCTCAAGACTGGGTGAAAAACTCACGTGGCCGCTCTCACACCATGAAATACTTTGATGGTAATGGACTCGATATCATCGATAGTTTAAATGTCCTCGAGCATGCCTTTGATTATGCTCGCTCTCACAAGCGCCCGGCCTTTGTTCGTCTGAAAACCGTACGCCTCATGGGGCATGCGGGGAGTGATATTGAAAGTGTCTACCGAGGCATGAAAGAAATTGAGGCCACAGAGAGTCTTGATCCGATTTGGAAATCCGCTAAAACGATTATCGGCAATGGTCTCATGAGCTATGAGGACGTGCTTAAGATGTACAACGATCTTGAAACGCGCATTGATCGCGTGGGAGATCAAGTGGCCGTGAGAGAAGCGATTCATGATGCAGCTGAGGTCATGACGAGCCTTATTCCAACTAAAGAGATTAAACCTCTGCCTGAAGCTCCAAGTGATGAATCGAGAAAAAAAGTTTTCGGCAATGAGTGGGAGCAAATGAGCTCTCCTCAAACCCTCGCTAAACTCATCAACTGGGGACTCACTGATATTCTTCATCGCTATCAAGGAGCGGTTCTCTTCGGGGAAGATGTCGCCAAGAAAGGTGGGGTTTATAACGTCACCGCCAATCTTGAAACTCGCTTTGGTAAAAACAAAGTTTATAACTCACTATTAGATGAGACGAGTATTCTTGGAGCAGCGATTGGTCTAGCTCACAATAATATTCTCCCGATTCCAGAAATCCAGTTCCTCGCCTATGTTCACAATGCTGAAGATCAGCTGCGTGGTGAAGCGGCGACATTAAGTTTCTTCTCAAATGGCCAGTACACCAACGGCATGGTGGTGCGAATCGCGGGCCTGGGTTACCAAAAAGGCTTCGGTGGACATTTTCATAATGATAACTCCCTGGCCGTCTTCCGAGATATTCCAGGGATCGTGATCGCAGTTCCTTCTAATGGAAGAGACGCTGTGAAAATGATGAGAACCTGTGTCGCCCATGCTCATAAATTTGGACGCGTGAGTGTGTTTATTGAGCCGATTGCGCTTTACCCAGTGAAAGATCTCCATTCAAGTGGTGATAACCAGTGGTGCTTTGAGTATCCCAAAGATCTAAGTGACACCATTGAGCTCGGTGAGTTCCATCTTGAAAAAGGTGACAACTCCCTTTGTATCCTCACCTACGGCAATGGCTTTTATCTCAGTATGCAGGCCAAAAAGATCTTAAAAGACAAAGGTCTGGATCCAGCGGTGATTGATCTCAGATGGCTTGCCCCACTGGATGAAAAAGCCTTGGGACATGAGCTCTCCAAATATAAGCATGTGCTGATTGTGGATGAGTGCAGAAAAACTGGTTCTTTAAGTGAGGCCCTCATGGCCCTCGTAATGGAGAACTGCTCACCGATGCCAAAAGTGAGAAGAATCTGCTCTCAAGATTCCTTCATCCCACTGGCCGATGCGGCGAATTTAGTGCTGCTGCAAACAGAAGACATTGTCCACAATGCCCTCACTCTTACGGGAGCTAAAGCATGAGTAAAAAAACAGCGGTCGTGATTTGTCCTGGTCGCGGAACCTATAACAAAACGGAACTTGGCTATCTTCATAAACACCATTCCAACAAAATGGATTTCATCAATTACATCGATGGTTATCGTCGTGAGCGTGGCCAGCCTTCAGTATGGGAGCTTGATGGCAAAGCTGAATTTTCCTTCAAGGAGCACAATCCTGGAGAAAATGCAGCGGCCCTGATCTATGCCTGCTCTTACGGAGATGTGCTCGATATCAACCAAGAAAAAATTGAGATCGTGGGAGTCGCTGGGAATTCCATGGGCTGGTATCTCGCCCTCGTGGCAGCTGGTGCCTGCAACATTAAAAACGGAACTCACCTCATCAATACCATGGGCTCTCAGATGAAAGAAAAAATCATCGGAGGCCAGATCATTTATCCTGAAGTCGATGAGAACTGGATTTACTCTCCAGAACTTGCCAAGCTTATTGATGAGAAGATGAATGAAGTGAATCAGCACCAACCGATCGTCTTTAACTCGATTTTCTTCGGTGGATTCAGAGTCATTGGCGGAACTGAAGATGGGCTCCGTCAGCTCATGAAGCTTCTTCCTTTGCGTGAAGAGCGCTACCCATTCAAACTTATGGGGAACGCTGCTTTCCACACTCCTCTTTTAACTGAAACATCTCTGAAGGCCAAGGCTGAGCTGCCAGAGTCTCTTTTCCAGGCACCATCGATCCCACTTATTGATGGACGAGGAAAAATCTGGATGCCTTACTCAACGAACACCCATGAGCTTTGGGACTATACTCTCGGTCATCAGGTCGACACGACTTATGATTTCACGAAGAGTATTGAAGTGGCGGTGAAAGAATTTGCTCCTGATTATCTCATTATCACAGGCCCTGGCATGACTCTCGGTGGAGCTGTTGCCCAGTCGCTCATCAATAAAAATTTGAAGGGCATGAAAAACAAGGATGACTTCAAGTCGATTCAGGCCAAGGAACCAGTCATCATCTCCATGGCCGAACCAGAACAACGAAAACTCGTTTACTAATCTTCATCTTGCGGTTGGAAATTCTCATACTTGAGTCGCCAACCGCAATTACACACCTCATTTACATCTAATTTTCATTGCGATACGTTTCACCAATGCTGAGCGAGTCAAATTTTCTTAACAACACCCAGGCCATTCGTAGTGCGCTCAATTTAGAGTGGGATGACTACGTGGAGAGCTTTGGCATGACTCCAAAAGAAGCGAAGAAATATCTCTTGAATCCCCAAGACTTTCCTCTTCGATTAGCGATGAATTTCTGTGAGCGCTTTGAGCTCGATTTAGAAAATGTCTTTTCAGATAAGTTTGATGCGAAGGTCTTTGCCCGAAACTTTCTGAAAGAAATGCCTGTCCTCCCCGACCATTATCAATTTGAAAAGAATAGCCGTGCCCAGACCCTGATTAATTTCGTGAACGGACTCAATGATGACGGACTTGAATGGCTGAATGAACTTATTTTGCGCCGGCTGCAAGTTCCTAAAACAATCCTTCTGTACCCAGAAATGGATATTCCATTTAAGTTGATTGCAGATTATTTATCTCTCTTGGAGAAATTCACAAAAGACCTGGAGTTCATGAGGAGTGCTGGTCAAAAAGGGATTATCAATCTGGATAAAAGGTTCAACTTTGTTCAAGCAGGCACTCAACTTAACGTTGATTTTTATGATGAATTTTTCACGGATAAGATTAAGCAGTTTGATAAAACCTACGATTATCGGTTTATTAGTCATAGAGACAATCAATTAATTCTGGAATGTGAGCTAAAAGAAGAGTTTAAGGATCTATACCAAATACAGACGATTCAAAGCGAAGCGTTTCTTCAATATAAGAGTGGCATTTGCGATGGGCTCTCGACTCTGATTGGGAATTCCCTAGGATATACGCAAATCATCAGAACCAAAAACACCGAAAATGACTATTTCCTCATCAGGCCACCTACGCAACCTTCATCTTCTCCGTCGCATTTGCAGTAATCACCCTTCTCATTTTCCAGAGAGCATCATATCTTTTTGAATACTCTAGTGTTTTGGCACTAAAGCTCTTATCACACAACATAATGAGAGCTTCACGTTTGTCATAAGTAGAAAAATGTATAGGACCTAAATCTGCGAAAATCTTTGCACCCATTTTTTGAAAGGTCTTATGGGTTCCAGCAAAAAATGTTCCAAGCATAAAAGTATAATCAATTTCATACTCATGTCGATAATGATAAACCAAAGCATAGAGGATGGAGAGGCACTCATAAAGTGTGTCAGGATCCTTCGCCGCTTGATTACTTACCGTCAAATGACAGTCATAACAAATACGTTTTTGAGAGTGATCCTCAAAAAATTTCTGATAGGCCATCTTATGCTCTTGTGTTCCACCGGTACGAACATGGGGATTTAACGGAAAATCCAAATTCATCCGCTGACAATCATGTAGAAAGACGTTTTTATAGCCCATGATGAGCTTATCATCTTTATAAAGAAGGATGTGATTACCGACAAATTCAAACACATCAAGTGGAATCACGAGTAAGGGATCATTAAACGCCCGGCCATAACCTTCGGTTTTGAGGGCGACAATGTCATTCACGATGGCCCGTGTTTCAGGTTGATTCCAGGTGGTCAGGGGATTTTCAAGAATAGTAATTTTGTAACTCATGCCCCTATTATGAAGATAATCAAAATGAACCCAAGTCGGTAATTTATTCCGTTTGGAATTCTAAAACGATTTCCCCTAGACTTAACCCATGAACTACATCATTGAAAGCCAGCAAGAGTCCCAGCGACTTGAAAAACAAAATGCCCTTCCTCAGTACTCAATCCTTGAGGAGCTCAAATTCCTGGAGCTTGATCTCAATGGAAAAAAGATTCTTGATGCCGGTTGTGGCACGGGCACACTGACAAGAACCCTCGCCCAGAATTTTCACGCAGACATTTCTGGCTGTGATGCCTCCCTGGAAAGAATTCAAGAGGCCAAGATCCTTTCCAAGGATTCACTCTCCTTTTTTCAGGCCGATCTCACCGCCATGCCGTTGCCTGAGAATGAGTATGATGTGATCATTGTACGCTTTGTGCTTGAGCACACACTTTCCCCTCATAAAATTATTCATGAGCTAACGAGAATTCTGAAACCTGGTGGACACCTCGTTGTGATTGATTTGGATGGGTTGATCTTTAACCTCCACCATCAAGACGAACAACTTGGCCGCCAATTAGATCTATTACAAAAACACCTACCAATTGATCTCTATATTGGCCGAAAGCTTCCTCGCATGTTGATGGAAGCTGATCTTGAACTCTCTGAGTGCCATGTGCAACCCATGCTGTTTCAAGGCACAGAGTTGGAAAGTGAGGTAGAAAATATGCGGATGCGTTTTTTTCAGTGTGAATCCATGATTAAGCAGATTATAGGCGAGGATCAATTTGAAATATTCACGCAAAGTTATACCTCAGAGATGCGAAAGGCCCATGCTATTTTTTGTAACAAATTTATTGTGAGTGGGAAGAAACCAGGAAAATAAAATGACCAACGAAGACATAAAAAATATAATCCTAACCTGTATTGCAGAAATTGCTCCAGGCACCGACGTCTCTACTCTTGACGATGCTGGCCCCTTTCGCGATCAATTAGACCTGGATTCTATGGATTTTCTTGATCTCGTCATGGACCTGAGAAAGAATTATCAAGTTGAAATTCCTAAAGAGGATTTTCCCCGCATAAAAACCATAAATGATTTCATTGCTTATTTAAGACCGAAGTTTGGCCAGCTCGCGGCCTAAAAACTCATTCAGTGCTGTCGGATTATCCCACGTCAGAATATGATTGCCCTCAAGCTCCACCACTTGGGCATAGTCCACCGATTTGATGTAGTCTCGATTCACTAGGGAATCCATCGATGGAACGACTAAGATCTTGGGTCCTTGAAACGCCTTGATCAGCGCCACTTCATCTAAAAATTCACCCTTCATCAGGCTGCTAGCAATATAGCCTCGGGCGTCGGGATGAGTGGCCTCAATGAGCCCCTTTAAACGAGGAGCAAGATCTTTTCTGAGACTTAACAGGGAATCGGCCAGGGTCTGGGCCTCAAGACTTGAGAGCTCAGTCTGAAACAAGAGTTGCCCCACAGGATTTGGAGCAAAAGCTTGAGCGACAGTTTGTAAATTGAGTGGCGGAGAGCTAATCGAGACAATGGCCAGGGGTTGCATTTTGGCGAGAAGATGATGAGCAATGTGCCCACCTAAGGAAGAACCAAGCAGCACCACATCTTTTAAATGAGCAATGTCGTTGTAAACCGTATCCACAAAATCAGAAAAAGATTTTGCATGACCGAGCTCTCGCCCACCGTGACCTGGAAGATGGAGATTTATTTTATGAAAACCGTCGACATGTATTGAATCAAAAATCGTTGCATCTAAACTGTTACCGTGGATACACACGAGATTCATGAACCTCTCCTAGGAAGCTTTTAAAATGAGCCAACCCTCTTGCGTGGATTTCATTTTAAACCGATTCTCCCCATTGGTGATAAAATCATCTAAGGCCTCAAAATGGCTTAGGTTGTAGCGTTTTCGAAATTCGTTAAATTCAGCACTTAACTTTAAGTCTGCCAAAAATTCGTGGTCACGGGCCACAACGTATTCTCTCTCACCCAGAAATTCATAAGAAGTGTTTAGTTCATAGGTCGACTTCACTTTCGCGAGTAGTTTCTTCGTGGCCCCATCAAGACCATGGGTATGGGTAAAATCCGTCATCAGTGAAGAGTGGATATCCTTAAACTGACCAAGGTCTATAATACTTCCCACATGATTCAAGCTGAGGCAGCCCTCAGAGAGAAGAAAGAGCACCACATGCTCGATGAATTTTAAGTTCAGGGGATTATTCATAATCACAAAGTAGTCTTTATCAAAACCCGTAGACTTCAGAAAACTCTCAAAGCGCTTCTCCCCTAATCGCAGACGCATGAATTTCAAGATGGGATAGGCAGTACGGACTGAAGAGCCCATCAGAAAAGAATACTGTGTCGGTATATCAAAGCCGCCCACATGAATAATGGATTCTAATTTGAGCTTTCGCTCTCCGAGGTTTTCAATCTTCCCCGTGAAAATGGATCTTGGATCAAGGGTGAATTTATCACAAAGGGAAAGCCACTGAGAGGCACTCAATTCAAGATTACCGGCCTCAATTTTTGAGAGCGCAGATTGCGAGGTCTCAAGAATAGGAGCGAAATCCGCTTGCTTGATTTGGTGGAACTTACGCACAGCACGAACAATAGTAGATGAGAAGTTTTGCATACCCAAACATAGCTTAAATCAGAAATAACGTCAAAAAAAGTTGCACAAATATTCCAATCGGAATATCGTTTAAGTATGAACTCCTATACTTTTGCCATCCATGATCTCAATAATAAGCTCATGACCCTTTATGGGCTGATCAAAAATTATAAGCAAGGCAATCCTCCTAAAGAGGAAAAAGTAAATGCCGTGATCGAGCGGATTAATGAGTTGATGAAAAGCCTTTATTCTGATTTTGAACCGTCCTGTATCGATCGAAAGAAGCTTGAATCTTTTAATCAGTCTGAACTTCAGTCCTTTATGGATTTCTCTCGGAATAAACTCACTAAAATTTTTGATGATCTAGAAATCACGACCCAGAGTTCTTGGTTCGAAGTGGAGAATCATCTCCAGATTGAGGCCGACAAGCATCTGCTCCAACAGGTCATAGAAAATGCGATTGAAAACTGTCGAAATGCCAAGGCGACTAAAGTTACGATGAGGGCCGTTTGGCAGGATCAGCAGGCGGTGATTGAAATCTGTGATAACGGAGAAGGTTTTAAAGAACGGGAAAAACCGGATCGCCTGATTTCCCATGCCACCGGTTGCATCATCATTAAGGAAAATATGCGGGCGATGGGTGCCGAGACGAATTATGACGTGACTAATCCGTCCGGCGTGACCCTAAGACTTATATTTCCAGTTAAACACTAACGAATGTTGATCGTCGCTTCACAATCCAACAATTCAATATCCGTTCCCTGAGAATTTTTACGAAAAATAGAGAAGTTAATTTTTGATTCGTTCTTGCTAGCGTCAATGGCAAATTTCTTTTCAAGATTTGATTCAACTGCCTGCCCAGCAAGACTAGTATGAAAATTCACCAGAATAACCTTTTTGCCTTTTGTAACCACCACTTGACCGGCCTCTGTAGGCACGAGAGAAATTGAAGTCATATACGGTACGACTGGTTTAGCATCACAGACAGCATTGGGTTGTACAGAATCAGATTTATCGAAAGAATCAAAAGAGAGATCTCTTTGAATTTTGAAAACGCCCACACCATCAATGTCAGCGATTGTGTCTGCCGTGTATGTTCCCCAGTTTGTGATATAGTCACAAGAGTAAGTCGCCGGGTCACCATCATAGCCCCCAAACTGACTCAATTGCGAAGATGAGTGAACGGCTACAAGCTCCGTCATCGCTATCGTGGAAGTGATATTCAGATTTCCACTTAAACCCGTTTTTTTAGCTTGATCACCCTTCTTGCAGATTGAGAGATCAATTTTTGAATTCAAATTAATGTCGGCCATACTGGAAACTGAGGCCAATAGGCCCATCGTAACGAAGATCGATTTCATTTTAAACTCCTCAAGGTGAAATTAATTGAAGAGTAAATAGCACTAAACTCTATCCCTAGAAAGGGACTATGAAGAAACTAACAGGAAATTAACAAATGACTAAGCTCTTGGAATAACAAACTACTTCGTAAGGGCCTTGGCAAATTCTTCAAGCATCTTTTTTCGATCCTCAGGCTTCATCGCCTTGAGCTGCTCGGCCAGTCCGGCCTCGAGCTTTTGAGCATTCTCTTCAGACAGACCTTTCTTAATATAAAGCCCTGAAATTCTTTTGAGGCTTTCAACGTCCCCTTTAGGCAGGACCCCAAAATCCGTCTTTTTGGGCTCCAAAGGAGCTGCTGGCGTCGGGGCAGGTGTTGGAAGGGCCTTAGGTGCAGGTTGGGCCACGGCAGGGGCGGCCGTAGGAGTCTCTTTTATTTGATCCGAAGCGAGCTCCTTGAGTTTTTCGCAACAAGGTTGATCTTTGAGATCACAGCCTTTTTTAAAAAACTTAGTTCCCTCTTCGTGATTGTCATAATGATCAGTTTCAATTTTTCCCAGATAGAAATAATTATGTCCCTTTTGTGGGTCATACTTAAGACTTTCTAAAAAATAATTTTCTGCCGCCTTAATCAAATTGTTATTACTCGTCTCCTCTCCCCTCAAAAAAGCCGCCACACCAAGCTGACTTTGTAATATCGCGCGATCAGCTTCAGATACACCACCTTTTAACGACAAGGCCTTGCGACAAAGTGAAAGCGTTTTTTCATAGGCCTTCATTTGATTATGTATATCACAGATATTGATGTAGGTTTCGACGAGATTGGGATTAAGTTTTTGCGCCTCTTCATTCCAGGCAATGGATTCAGAAAATTTAGATTCAGCAAGATCCATTTTCGCCAAGCTCAGCAGTGGTTTGGGATTCTTCACCGCTGAACAGTGCTTAACGGCAATCACCGCGAGTTCACGTTTACGTTTCACGTTTAAAGGATTCTCCATTAAGCGCAAAGCTTCATCACAAGAATCCGCCAAAACAGAGAAACTAAGAGACAGGACAAGGCCAAAAATTAAGTGTTTCTTAATCATAGTGTGATCAATCCGTTCAAAGGGTGACAGTAGTTGACTCAAGTTTATAACTTTACGGTCAAAAGAGGTGAAATCTTTAAACAAAAGCGAATTTTCAAACTGATTTATCATCCTGGGAGAAAAATGAACCGAAGAGTGCTCCATACGGAGGCAGGCGATGCTGAATGAGGCGAAAAAGATCATACTGGTGGATGACATGACAACCAATCACCTCATTTTTAAATCTCACCTGAAAGAATTCAATTACAACATTGAATGCTTTAAAGATTCTCAAAATCTTGTCGAAAAAATTGATCATTTAATGCCTCCTGATCTTTTTGTCCTCGATATTGAGATGCCAGGGATTGATGGAATTGAATTGGCAAAAATTATTAAATCAAAAAAGACCTTGGAAAAGATTCCTATCATTTTTTTTAGTACGCTGGATGATGACAAGGCCCTGATTAAGGCCTTTGAGGTTGGAGCGATTGAATTTATTTCAAAATCCATGAAGGCTACGGAATTAAAGCTCAGGATACAAAACATTTTCCATCTTGAAAGCTTGAAAGCTCAAACAGAGATTTTAAATTTCCAACTCTCTCAAAAACTTCAATTAAATCAGATTCTTTTCCGAGTGCTCTTTCATGACCTGGCCAATCTCATTTCCATTATCGACGCAAATAATACTCTGGCGATGGCAAAACTTGAGGAGCATCCGACTTTTAAGCGTTTAGAAAAGAGTGCTCACTCGATTGAACAGCTGCGGGATATCTTAACCTCCATCAGAAGCTTGACGGAGACAGCGATTAAGAATGAGCCCACATCGCTTAAGGATGCTTTTAAAAATTTAGAATTTGTCATGCAGGATCGTTTAAAACAAAAAAGTTTAAGTCTCTCAACAATTTGTGAAAATAAATTATTAGTGAATGTTCCCAAATCTTTTTTAGTTCATCAAATTCTTGCCAATTTCATGACAAACGCCATTAAGTTTAGCCCCATGAATGCTGCGATTGAACTCAAGGCCTATACAAATGAAGACGGTGTCACCATTGAACTCACCGATCAAGGCCCTGGCATGAGTGAGGAAGTGATCAGTAAAATCATGAGCGAAGATCAGTTCTATACCTCTGAAGGAACGCAACAGGAGAAAGGAACTGGCTCCGGTGTAAAAATCGCTCAATTTTTCATTACCAAATTTTCTGGCTCCCTCTCCTATCACCAGTCCTCGCGTCCCCCTGGAACCACGGTCAGACTGAATTTTAGGTAAATATGACTTTCGCCGTAGCGCGTTTTTAAACTTTAAAATTTACAGTCAAAGAGGCCCATCATAAAATCTCTCCACCTGGAGGAGTTTTATGAGACAACTATTTATCGCCCTTTCCCTACTTGTGACTTTTCATTCTTTTGCTAAAAACACAGAAGTTGAAAAAGTGAAGACAGCTTATGCCGCTTCCCCGGAACTCACTACGGGCCTTAAGGCACTCGAAGAGCATTTCCAGCTGAACTGTGATCATGCGACGATCTCAGTGGCGCTAGGGAACGCGAAGTTTCCCAAAAAGGCGACCTGGAAAGGTTTGTGCCATAACGAAACAACTAATCTTTATGTCCGAATCAAAAGTTCCTTTAAGGCCAATGGTGAATCATTTGTCTTTAAGAAAAAATGGATCAAAATCACGAACCTTTTTACCTTACCCTCTGAAACAAATGAGTTCACATCCCTTGACCCTTTTGTGAACGCCTACACTCGCTCAGATGTCGTTAAAAACTTCAAACGCTTTACCGAAGATCAGTATCAAGTCAGCTGCAAACCAGGCAAGGCCAAGCGAGGTGACGGACTGAGTGCCGCGAAATTTAAATATAAGACTGAGTGCCAATCAGAGTCCCAGGAAATTGAGCTTGCGGTGAAATCCAAAGTCGAATTAACTTCGGACACATCTTTTAGATTTAATTTAAAACGGGCGACTATTCGCTTTGAGTAATTGACCAAGATACATTTGTGCCATAATGGATTCCATCTTAAGATTTGGAATCTCATTATGGGCACTTAGAAAATTGAGCTGAATTAATAATCCTCCCGCACCTCTCTCATCTTTTCCTGATATAAATCAGGAAAATCTTTCCAAAGAAAGACTCGCTATAAATTCAATAAATGACGATAAGTCTTCAAATCTAACATCCTCGAAAAAAAGAGACGGCCATGAAGTCATTTCAATTGAGCTATAAAAATAATCAGTGGTCTGAAAAATTCCCCTCCGATTTTGATTCTAAAAACACTCTCCTATTCGCTTATTTTTCTACCAATTTTCATGACCATTCGGTCTGGCAGGACATCACAAAGAATTTTCCCTTGGCCAAGAAAATGGGCTGCTCTGGTTCAGGTCAGGTCAAGCAATCTGAAATCGAGGATGAGGGAATTATATTAACCGGACTTAAATTCGATAAAACTGAAATTGAAATCTCTTCCATCACGCAAATTAAGGACAGAAACTCTGAGGTTATTGGGGAAGAGCTGGGCAGAAAATTTAAAAAACAAGGTCTCAAGGGACTCTACCTTCTCTCAGATGGTCTGGCCGTTAATGGAACAGCTCTGATCAAGGGTCTTAAAAACATTCTTGGTGAAGACTTAAATCTCTCAGGTGGTTTGGCAGGTGATGGTTCAAATTTTAAAAGTACCTATGTCTTAGTGGATGGACAACCAACCGAGCAGTCAGTGACCGCCGTAGGATTTTATGGCGATCATATTGATATCTCAGCGACCGCTGATGGAGGATGGATTCCCTTTGGGCCAGTCCGAAAAATTACAAAATCTGAAGCGAATATCCTCTTTGAATTGGATGGGAAACCGGCCCTTGAACTGTATAAGCAATTTCTGGGGGAACAGGCAAAAAAACTTCCCTCCTCGGCCCTTCTCTTCCCCATTTATCTTAAATCAGGGCAGGATCAAATCGATCGAAATGCTGTGAGAACCATTCTCTCGGTTGATGATGCCAATCAATCCATGACCTTTGCTGGGGATGTTCCCATGGGAACCAACATTCAGCTCATGCGAGCTGGTCATGAAAATCTCATCGAAGCGGCTAAAAATGTCGCCATTACAAATATTTCAAAATTAAAAGAAGGCCCACAAATTTTTAGCTTAGTGGTCAGTTGTGTTGGAAGAAGACTAGTCATGGGAGAAAATACTGAGGATGAATTAGAAAGCGTCTTGGAAAATTTGCCCGCCAACACTCTTCAAACGGGCTTCTACTCTTATGGAGAGATTGCAGCGGGAAGCACTGGAGTCTGTGATTTGCACAATCAAACCATGACCATCACACTCTTGAGAGAAAAATAAGGCCTTATGCCAGAGACTAAATTTTCCAATTTACTTTTAAGGCAATTAAAAAAGCACGGTCTTTCTGAAACCGAGTTGCCCCAAGATCTGAATGCTTGGAAAGAGTTTATTGCTAAAATAAATAAAACGTACAACGAATATGATCAGGCAAGAATAAGCTCCGACAATGTTCTCGCGGTTAGTTTAAAAGAAATGGAAATCCTTCAGGCCGAAAAAGCTAAACTCAATGCCGACGTCTTGAAAGAATTAAATGAAAACCTTTCCTTGGTCCTACAAGCTTCGGACTTAGGGGTCTGGGATTGGAATCTTGATACCAATGCCGTTAATTACGACAAAAGATGGTGTGAGATTATTGGTTATGAGCAAAAAGAATTAGAGCACAATTTAGAAACATTTATGAAACTGGTTCACCCTGATGATATTGAGAGAGTTCTTACCCTCGCAGATAACTATATCAAGGGTCTTTCACCCAAATTTGATGTCAGATTTCAAATGCAGCACAAGCATGGCGAGTGGGTTCATATCCATGCCAAGGGAAAAATCATCAAATTTGACGATACAGGAAGACCTAAGCGTTTCATGGGGACCCATAATGACCTCACTGAAGAGATTCGCAATCAAAAAGAGATTGAGCATCACAAGAGCAAACTCTTTCATCAATCCAAGCTCGCCTCACTGGGTGAAATGTCTGCGGGGATTGCCCATGAGGTAAACAATCCTCTGGCGATCATTGCTGGGAGTGCAGAACTCTTAGCTAAATTTATAGATCGACCAGATAAGTTTCATGCAAAAATTGATTCCATTTTAAGATCATGCGCGAGAATCTCAAAAATCCTTAATGGACTTAAAAAATTTTCTCGCTCTGCTGAGAAAAACGAATTCAAGCTGATTGATCTCTCACAAATCATTGATGAGGCCGTCGTCTTAACGGAAATGAAGTCGACCCGTGCGAGCACTCCCGTGATGAAAGATTGCCGTGGAAATTTAAAAATCTTGTGTGATGATCTTGGTCTTGAGCAGGTCCTGATAAATCTTATTAACAATGGGATCGACGCAGTCAAAAATAATGAAGAAAGATGGATAAAAGTTACTGCCCACAATGATAACGAGATGGTTATTTTAAGGGTCATAGATTCAGGTCCTGCCATTCCTCATGAATTGGAAGAAAAAATTTTTGACCCTTTTTTCACCACAAAAACGGTGGGAGAAGGAACGGGTCTGGGGCTGTCTATCACCAGAGGGATCCTGGATGAACATCATGCGACTATCGCTCTGAATCGTCATTTCCCGACCACATGTTTTGAAATAAAATTTCTTAGTCCAAAGGACAATAATGGGGCTTAAGATCTTTTACGTCGATGATGAACCGGAATTATGTGAAGTTTTTGAGGAGTTATTCTCAACCGAGGAGATTTCAGTCGAGACCTTCACTGACCCATTTAAAGTTCTGGAGAAAACAATCTCTTCCCCACCCGATGTGGTTTTTATGGATTATCGAATGCCGGGGCTTAATGGTTTGGAGCTGGCGCGAAAAATGCCTGTAGAGATAAAAAAATATCTCATCTCAGGTGAAAATAACTTAGTCGTGGATTATCCCTTCGAGGAAATTCTCTATAAGCCCTTTGAAATTGCTCATATCAGAGAATTACTTAAGCAATTTAAAAAATCTTAACGGCAAGTCGCTGACTCCGAGTCTAAAAGAATCAGTTCATCTGCGGCACACTTTTCTTCTTCATAATAAGAATCACAAAATTTGTAGTGATTCACGACATAAGAATCTTGGGCCGATTTTTCAAGATAGGTTTTAAACTGCTGAGTCACACCCAGATATTCACTTTTAATGAGGATCATCATCTCTTTGAAAGCTGTATAGGGCTGTACCGGAAGACTCTCTCCATTCACCTTTACCATCGTTAAATTGTGATCTTCCAGAGCGATAACACGAATTTCTTTGAAGCTTTTTGTCTTACAGTTCAATTCATCCACTTGAGCAAAGGCAGAGAAAGAAATAAATGAGAGAACGAAAAGACTGAAGATTTTCATGAGTAAACTCCCTATGACACTAAACTTATATGGAGGAAAATATAACTCAACCTCGGCGTCTGAAGGCAGCCTCATGTAATAATTACAGGTGAGCCCAGTGGGGTTGTTCAGCACTTGTCTATGGAAAAAGCCAAGAGTTCTGGCTATAGTGAGCTATGAATATTTTAAAGCGCCTCCACCACCGTCCCCCCTATTTACTTATCCATCAGGTGATCGATCACAACCCCGTTGTGCTCACGGCCTTATCTCAACCTAAGGGGGAAGAGTTTTTTCTTCAAGGCCATTTTCCAGACGCCCCCGTGGTTCCTGGGGCGATCATGCAAGAGATGACGACGCAAGCGGCAGGACTACTTATCACTGAGCACTACTCTCCTGTTGCTGATTATGATTCTGAGACAACCAAAGGATGGGCCCTGGGAGTACTTAGAGCGGTTCATTCGGCTAAGTACAAACGCTTTGCACGTCCTGGAGAGAAACTAGAAATCAGAGTTGAGCTCCTTGACCACCTAGAGAATTCCTTTCGCTTTAAGGCGCGCATTGAGGTTCAAGGTGACATTGTGATGAGAAATGAGTTTACCCTCATTAATATCTCTGAGGATAAGCTCAAGGGTCTTTAAAGTCGCAGGGTGGTTTTCGTTAGATTTTCTCCCTCAAGGTGAATCTCAACCTGAGGGGCATAGGTCTTATAAAATTCTTTTGGATCATGACTGAAATGCTTTTTCATAAACTTCATTAAGGATTGGTTCATCCCAGGATAATCATTTTTACTTTGAAAAGTACGCAGCTCTTGCTTCTCTTTTTCACTTAGAACTTTTAAAACCTGAGCAGCAGCGAGATTCAGACTCACATCCACTTTGACATACCCTTTGGCAAAATCAGGAACCATCAAGTCTTGGAGTTGTTTGACACCAATGGTTTGGGCCGCTTCTGACAACCTGTTTTGAAGTTGTTTCTGAGAGAGAGAATCACGACTAAATGTCCAATTCAAAACGACGGAGATGATTGAATTTTCTGGTTCATCTTTTTCTCTGACAATGGAAGTGATGAGTGTTTGGTTCAACCAGGCATGCTTTGAGAGCGGTCCTCGAGTAAAGTGATCTTTGACCTTAGAAATGGAATAAACATCATGGAGATGAAGCTTACCTTCTTCCATCTCCTCCATAGTCCCATTACTGACATAAGTTCCGCGGTATCCGCCATTCAAAAAAAGGATGGGAAATCCAAAGTTACCAGAGAAAGAGTGCCCTCGATTCAGACTCTCATTCTTCATCATTATATTTCCAAGTCCTAGCGCTAGGCCCTGATTAACGATGTCAATTCTTCCAGCAAGCAGTGTCGCCAGCAAAGTATAGGAATTTTCATCTTTCATATTAAACTCGTAAGTAACAGAGCTGGCCTTCGCTTTGCCTATTGAGAACTCACCACCAAGTACAATGGCATAGTTTTCAAATGAAAAATCTTTGGATTTCAGACTCCCCAATTCGACAACCATTGAATCATTGTTCGTCTTCCTCATGCTGAGGCGGTAAACGCCGGTTTTAGAAATTTGCGGGCCGAGGTGGACAAAGGGTTCAAATCCGACAAACACATTAAAGACCAAAGTTCCTTTACCCATGTAGGAAAGTTGATCACCAACTCTCCACTGCTTAAATTCTTGAGCATTCACAGGAAAATTAAGAGCAGATCGTCTTTCGTTTTTTGAGTTTAACGAGCGCAATGAGTAATAGTTTTTGCCTTTGATGTAAGCAATTCCGGCCCCAAGCCCAACTCCGGGAAGTGGTAAATGGATGTGGGATTCAAAACCTAATCCGAGGTCCCATTTCTTGTTCTCTAAAACAACAAAAGGGGCATTCTCAGGGCAAATCTCTATTTGCTTTGAAGCAGATTCATTTAAGCAGGTCTTATGAACAATTTTATCAAAGCCCCCAAAAGCAATGGGATGATTTTCAAAGACAAGTCCTTTCTCGAGTTTGCCAATTTCGTAGCCAAGATAATAACCATCGCTGGTTGAATAATTGATCGGCAAATGCAGATGGGCCATCTTGGAAAACTCTTGCTCAAGGGTCGAAGGGCCAGAGTCCCCCCCATGGGGATGAGCTAAATGCGAGAGAAATAAGACAAGAAGTCCCAAAAGATGATTCATTGTGGGCCGCATCTTAGTCTTTGATTCACACTCAAGCTCACCTCTTTGTAAAATCTACAGGAGTATTTCCCAGGATCGACTCCCCTATAATGGGGAAACTTGACCAAGACTCACGCCAACCCCTCAAAAATCAAAGTCGTCGTGAATGGCCTAGCGTTTGCTTGAGTGCTCGCCTGTCTTTAAATAAAACGATCTATCTGTGGAGGCCCTATGAATCAACGAAGTGCAGAAACACCGATTTTAAAATTGTTTCTGCTATTCATCGTCACTCTTTTTTGCATGAGTACAGTGAAGGCAGATAATGGGAAAATTTTCATCCAAGCTGATCTCACTGATGCTCAAGGTGGGCGAGATCAGGACCTGCAAAAGAAAATGCGATTCACTGTTTATGAGCAGGGCCAAAAAATCTGGCAAAAATATTATCCCAATATCAAAATGCAAAAAGGTTCTTTCAGCCTCGTTCTAGGTGAAGATCAGTTCAACCCACTTAAAGTGAACTGTGATCATGCCCCGCAAGTGGAGATCGAAATTTATCATGACAATGATTTTGAATCCTTCACTCCCATGGCGATGATTCAGAAAGCTCCGGCCAATGCGAAAGAATCCTTTATGAGCTCAAGTTCCTTAAGTATGAGATTAGAAAATCTCGTGGTGAAGCCGTATATTGGTGGCAGCTGTGATTGCCCAAGAGGACCTCGCGGAAACGATGGTGCTCCTGGAGCTCCAGGTCCAGCAGGTCCGGCTGGTCCGGCAGGTGAAGTCGGCCAGCAAGGGA
>CANFNX010000022.1 GCA_947448495.1 Bacteriovoracaceae bacterium
ATCGGCATGTGGGGCAGGGTAGAGCTGATCTGGGCTTATGAGGCCCTCTCTGAGAACTGCTTCATGGAGAAGTCGATACTTTTCCATGGGAAAGCGATGCCCTGGGGGCATTGGAACTTCTATGTGATCGGTATAGTAAAAATGAAAATTGTCCCAGTTCACAAAGCAGAGTATAAATGAATCTATGAAAGCTATCAAAGTCAATTACCGAACAATCATTCAACAACGTCGCCTAGGTGATAAGCTTTATGTCCTAGAAACGATTCGTAATCTTGATGAAGCGATTGATACACTTTGTGAAGTCTTGACCGATGAAGAGCAAAAAGACCCTTTTGCTGAGGACTTGTGCCCTTACTTCGGCATACTCTGGCCAGCAGCTGAGGCCCTTGCAGTTTATCTTCAGGAGCATCAAAAACTTATTCAAAATAAAAGTGTTTTAGAATTGGGCTGCGGATTAGGCTATCCCTCACTCGTGGCGGCCCACTTGGGTGCTCAAGTTCTGGCGACTGATTTTCATCCCGATGTTGAAAATTATTTTTTAAGAAATTGCCGGCATTCAAATGTAGATTGTGATTATCTGCGCTTAAATTGGAGAGAGGACCAAAAGTTTAATGAGTGCTTTGATATTGTGATGGGCTCCGATGTTCTTTATGAAAGCAAGCACGCCTCAGAAGTGGCGAAAGGACTGATTCGATTTCTTAAACCTGGTGGAAAAATTCTCTTAAGCGATCCAGGCCGAAACTATTTACAACCATTCCTCTCTGCCATGAAGGCTGAAGGATTTATGGATGAAATGCAACTCATCCAAATCCAAGACAAAGAAGTCTTTGTGTTCTTATTTTCTAAAAATTACTGAATATACTGCGTGAAATAGTAGAAGCTTGTAGCAACGGCAAGTAGGGTGAATTTTAAAACCATCTTTCCTCCTCCTGAGAATCATGACGACCATCATGGTCTGTTGATTAATGTTAACCAAGATTAAGATTGAAGCCAAGCGAAAAATGATCCGACTCTTTCCGTCGGACTGTGTGGCTTGCTGCGCAACTTTCAACCAATTTCCGATTCAAATCCTTTCGTCAATGCCAATTTTTCAGAGATGTTTTGAGATTGGTTTGCTATAGTTTTTGTACTTTAAATTTGATCTATAGAGGAGTGCCCCGTGGGACGTAAATGGAACAACATTAAAATGAAAAAAGCCGCTCAAGATAAGGCGCGCTCACAAAGTTATACCAAAGTTTTGCGCGAGATCTTGATGGCCGTTAAAAATTCTGGTCATGCAGAAGTGGAGTCCAACTTCGCTCTTAAAATTGCCCTTCAAAAAGCCAAAGACAATAACGTTCCTCGCGATAACGTAGATAAGGCAATTAAAAAAGGTCTTGGTCAAGATGGAGCTGTAGTGGAAGAAATTAACTATGAAGGTTATGGCCTTGATGGGGTGGCGATTTTCATTGAATCGGCGACTGATAACCCTACTCGCACAGTAAGCAACATCCGTTCTTATTTTAATAAATATGGCGGAAGCTTAGGGACTCCAGGCTGTCTTCAATTTGTTTTTGAGCGTAAAGCGACTTTTACCATCAAAGAAGAAGATATGAATAAGATGTCGACTGATGATCTCATGATGGAGCTGATTGATTTCAATATTGATGATGTTGAATTGGAAGATGGCTATGTCACCGTGAAGGGGCCAACAGACGCTTATCATGAAATTTATAAGAAGCTAGAAGAGCTAAAAATTAAATCAGAAGATTCTGGACTTGAGCGTCTTCCCTTGAATACCAAAGAGGTGACAAAGGAAAGTTATGAGAAAATTCAAAAACTCATTGATGTTCTCGAGGGTGATGATGATGTCACTAAGGTTTATCATAACCTTGAGTGGAATGAAGCATTCGCTGAATAAGTAAGAAAAGGATTTAACATGTATCACTCAGAGATCATTGGTTGTGGGATGTATGTTCCAGAGAAAGTGGTCACAAACCATGATCTTTCCCAAATGATGGATACAACCCACGATTGGATTGTACAGCGATCTGGGATTGAAGAGAGACGATGGGTAGATGCTCAAACGAGTACGACTGATCTCGCTCTCAAGGCCTGTGAAGAGGCCATTAAGAATGCGGGCATTGATAAAAAAGATATTGATTGTTTGCTTTTTGCGACGATCTCCCCAGATCATGATTTTCCAGGCAATGCTTGTTTTCTACAGCCGAAACTAGGTTTAACTGAAATTCCTGCTATCGACGTCCGTCAGCAGTGCTCTGGTTTCATCTATGGCATGAGCATGGCAGACGCTTTTATTAAATGTGGCCAGTATAAAACGATTCTTCTTGTCGGTGCAGAAGTACACTCAAAAGGGTTGAATAAAACAACCGCAGGCCGTGATGTGGCGGTTCTTTTTGGAGATGGAGCAGGGGCTGTTGTCATTAGACGTGCAGAGAGCGGATCTTCAAAAATTCTTTCGACTCATTTGTTTGCCGAGGGGATGCATGCCAAAGAACTTTGGGCGGCAGCTCCTGGTTCAGGGCTTGGGTCTGACGAGCGTATAAACCATCAGCATATTGAAGCAGGACTTCAGTATCCTTCGATGAATGGAAAAAAAGTTTTTGCCAATGCTGTTCGCAGAATGTGTGAGTGCTTAAATCTTGCTCTTGAAACGAATCATTTGAAGCTTGAAGATATTGATCTTTTTCTTTTTCATCAGGCCAACCTTCGCATTAATCAGATGATGGCCCAGGAACTTAAGATCCCTGAAGAAAAAGTCTTCAATACGATTATGAAGTATGGCAACACAACGGCCGCAACCATTCCGATTGGGATGAGTGAAGCTGTGAAAGCAGGAAAGCTCAAGAAGGGGACTCTTGTAGCCTCGGCGGCTTTTGGATCTGGTTTTACTTGGGCAAGTTCTATTTATCGTTGGTAAATGAAAATAAGAGATTGTGGCTTCTCCACAATCTCTTATGAGTTCTCTATAAAACAGTTTTAAGTACTTCTTTGGAATGTGCTTCAACATCTTTGTGAAGTGAATTACCGTGAGCATCCATCGTCACGACCACTGGGAAATCCTCTACAGAAAGCTCCCAAATCGCCTCTGGTAGGCCAAATTCTTCGAGGTAAAGTCCATCTACTGACTTAATTTTTTCCGCCAGAACTTGGGCTGCCCCTCCGACTGCATGTAGGTAGACACAGCCATACTCTTTACAGGCATCAAGAGTTTTTTGTCCCATTCCACCTTTACCGATGACTCCGACAATTCCGTAGTCGCGTATCACTTCCCATTGATAAGGTTCTTCGCGAATGGATGTTGTGGGGCCAGCGGCCGTCACTGTCCATTTACCAGATTTGTCTTTAAGAGTGACTGGGCCACAGTGATAAATGATTTGGTTTTTAAGATCAACCGGTGGCTTATTGCCATCATGGATGTATTTGTGAACAGCATCTCTTCCCGTGAAGAGTTTTCCGGTGATAAGCACCATATCCCCAACTCTTAATTCACGAACGGCTTCAGGACTAAATGGATAGTTTAAACGTTTCATCATTTCTCCTAGTAAAGCCACTTCTTGATGGCAAAGTTTTTATTCAGCACAACTCCTTGACGACGAAACGCCCAGCACATGTAAGAGATCGAGACAAAAAATGATGCTGGTACGCGATTGGCGTGAGTGATTTTACATGAAAGCAATGTGGTCTTTCCACCAAAGCCCATAGGACCGATTCCAAGTTTGTTACAAGTTGTAACGATTTCTTTTTCAAGATTATCTAATTCTTTATTTGAGTTTTTATCATCGAGTTTTCGAAGAAGTTGCTTTTTGGCAAAATAAGCTGAGTCAGCTCGATCACCACCCACACAAACTCCTAAGGCCCCTGGCCCGCAACCTTTTCCTTGAGCTTTATAAACAGCATCAATCACAACTTTGCGAACACCTTCAATATCTCTTCCCGCACCTAAAGTCGTATCAGGAAGTGAGTATTGGGCCGAAACGTTCTCGCAACCCCCACCCTTAAGCATGAGTTTCACTTCCACTTCAGAACCTTTTTGTTCATAGAAGTGAATGGAAGGATGGCCCTCCCCAAGATTTGTACCAGCATTTTCACCAGTGAGTGAGTTCACTGAATTTTGGCGAAGGTAGCCTTTTTTTGTTGCAAGAGTCACTGCTTTCTTAATGAGCTCTTTAAAAGGTGTTTGGTGGAAGCCCGCTGGATGGTAGACGAAAAAAATCACCGTGCCGGTATCTTGGCAAAGTGGTTGGGACTTATATTTGGCGAGATCAATATTGTCTTTGATGATTCCCATGGCGTAATCGGCCGTTGAGTTTTTCTCTTCGTGCTTTGCTGCCGTGGTAATTGTTCGAAAGACATCGTCTGGCACTACAGTTGAGGTCACACGAATAAGCTCAACTAACGAATCAATCGTTTGTTGTTTGCTGTCGATTTTTTTAGCAGGTTTAGTTTTCACAATCTTTTTTGCTGAGACTTTTTTTGAAGCCTTCTTTTTTGCGGCTTTTTTCGTCATGGATAGCTCCTTGGGCTGTATCAGATAATTTTAGTCATTCCCGGCGATTTTTAAATGACTTTTCTCTCATATAAAAATTAATTTTTACTAGACTTGACGTTTATCAACTTGCGCCCATCTTTAAGCTAAGGAAAGAGGGATTGGGCCCCTCAATAATCAAGGAACATTGGAGGATTTATGTATAATTTAGAATTTAAAACTTCTCGTCACCCTTTTTGGATGCACAATGCTGCAGCTGATAAAGAACTTGAGAAGTTCTTCACTAACTTTGCAAAAAATGAAACTTGCTACACCCCGGTCTGTGAAATTGTTGAGCAGGAGAAATTCTTCGCTATCAGCATTGATATGCCGGGTATGAAAAAGGATGATATCAATTTGGAAGTTAAAGATGCTCAGCTCTACATTACTGGTGAGAGAAAAAAAACGGCTAGCACTGCCTCTGAATCTGTCCTTAAGTCAGAAAAAGTCTATGGCAAATTTGCTCGCGTTTTTACTATCCCTCAGAATGTAAATACTGATGCCATTGATGCCAAATTTGATAATGGCGTTCTAGAGGTCTTTTTGCCTAAGGAAGAGAAGGCTCTTGCGAAGAAAATTACTATATCGGAAAGAAAAGACTCTAGTCTGAATAATTAAGTCCTCATTTCCATCCCAGGAGAGATGCCCATGAGGGCATCTCATTTTATTTAAGGTATTCTCCATGTCACAAATGCAAATCAGTTATCTTGGTCAGTTTCGTACCCAGGCCATTCACCTTGAATCTCAAAACACGATCATTACAGACGCTCCCAAAGACAATCTAGGTAATGGTGAAGCGTTCTCCCCAACAGACTTACTTTCAACATCCTTAGCGAGCTGTATGCTAACTATTATGGCGATGAAGGCGAAGTCTCTGGGATTTGACTTGGGGTCGGTGTCAGTTCAATTGGAGAAGAAGATGGTGGCATCACCTCGGAAAGTGGGCGAGATTGTTCTTCACTTTGACTGGAAGGGACTGGATCAACAGATTTCGGCTGAACATCTGCGTCTTTTGAAGGAGGCCGGGTTGAATTGTCCGGTTTATCTGTCTCTGGACTCAAAAGTGGTAAAGACTCTTCACTGGTAGTCTGAATCTCTTCAATCTCTTGTGGAGAGATATCTTTGGGAATTGCATTCAGGACTTTCTGCTCAAGAAGAGCGGGACTTGTGGCCGGTGGCTGACCCATTGAAACAGTGTCTTCCATCGGAATTAAGCCTGACTTGGCCAGAGCAATCGCCTGATTGAGTTCTAGGTCTTTCGTCAGCAAAGCCGCTTTTAAGGCGCGCTGATTGTTGATTAAGGAGCCGGAAACGAGTTTCAGTTTTAGATGGTCTTTTTCATCCCCAGTTTCCATGATGATTTTTTTGATTTCAAAAGGACCTAACTTCTGATTTATGTTCAAAATTTGAGCAGCAAGATTTGAAACATAAGGGGCGGCCATGGATGTTCCACTTGATGGAGAGTAAAGACTTTGTCCATCGATTGAATAGGCTTTAGGAACAAGTGATGGGATCGCCACTCCGGGGGCACCAATATCCACATGCTTTAAACCGAAGTTTGAAAATGTCGCCAGGTAATCACCATTCATGGCACCAACAGAGAGTGTATTAGGCAGTCGAATTTTTGAAGGGTAATGAGGATAAAGGTCATTATCAAGGCCAGAATTGCCAGCTGAAAAGACAAAAAGCATTTTGGGAAATTTAGAAATGACCTTACTCGTCCTTGTTTCTATATTGTCAAAGTACTGAGTAACAATCTCTTGAAGCTTTGGCTCATCGATTTCTGTTCCTGTAAGGTCTTTGTATTTTTCCCTAAATTTCGTTGTGATGTTTTTGTAGGTGATCCCATACGAGGCATTAACCACATCAATTCCACGTTGGGCCAGATAGTGGCATATTTTTGAAAGCTTTCTCACAACTCTGTTTTCCGAATTTGTGATCTCTTCTCTGAATTTCTCCTCCGGAGTTTTGCTTTTGATGGCGATTTGTTCCAAAGTCGTTTTCGCTTCAATGGCCACCACTGGAGAAGGGAGGTTAAGACCTCTAATAGGAAACAAATTGATATTTTCACCCTCACGAAGAGCGATACCTGCGACAAACGTTCCATGGGAATGCTTTTTAAATTTTTTGACCTGGCCCATGAACTCATTGTCAGCACTTTTATTTTTGAACCATTCAAATTCGTTTAAAGATAGTCCTTCACGATGACCCTTGGCCCTGAGATTTCGGTAGGTGAGAATTTCTTGGAGAAGGGTTTTATCTTTGATGACGGGTTCTTTTAGGTGCGAGTTATCATGAAAACGCCAATCACTATAATTTTTTAAAGAAGGGTTGATCGCCTCTTCATCTGTCTCTTGCTTGAGGATCTTGGGTTTCAAAAATTCATGATCGAGATCAAAGCCCGTATCAATAATAGCAATCGTCGCGGAGTGAGCGAATGCACTAAGTAAAAAAATAAGGAACATGATCAGGGTGGGCATCTCTTGATTGTAAGGGGAAATGCTTGGAGTTTCGAGAGAAAAAAGGGACTCCCATTGGGAGTCCCAGCGAAGACTTTAGGAATTATTTTTTAGCAGTGATGTTAACTGACAAAGTAAATTCGTTTTTGATCGCTTTATCGCCTAGACCTTTGAAGAAATCTTCTGAACCATACTTAAGGTCCCATTTTGTTCTATCAAGCACAACGTCTGATTTTGCTGTAAAAGCACCTTTTGCATTTGTCACAGCAGCTTCGAATTCGATTGGGTTTGTTTTGCCTAGGAAAGTTAGGTCACCTTTGACTTTTAGACCTTTCTTAGTTTTTTCTGAGCTTTTAATCACAAGCTTGGCCGTTGGGTATTTTTCAACATTAAAGAAATCTGGTGATTTAAGGTGTCCAACGAGCTTTGCATTATATTCATCATTGGCAGGAATATCGCTACAAGTGATTGTGTTCATATCAACAGTGATCTCTCCAGCTGTAATAACATCACCGTTTACTGTCAAAAATCCTTCTTTGGTTGTAACATTTCCAGAATGCTCACCCATGATTTTTTTACCGATCCACTTAACTGACGTAGCAGCATTGTCTAGCTTGTAAGTTGCGGCCATTGGTTTATCTGCTGCGAAAGCAGAAAGAGTCGTTGAAAGGGCCAATACCATTGTCATAAACGTCTTCATCATAAATCTCCTAGTTAAAGCGTTTGGGGGTCAATTTTGTGCTTCTATCATGATTCAAAATTTGATAAAAAAAAAGACAGTTTTTTTCATGAACACGATAAGTAAAATTTATTATGATGACTTTTGATCAAGTGCTTGTTTTTCATAAAATAGTTGAGAAGGGTAGTTTTAAAGCTGCGGCGTCCGACCTGCATAAGACTCAGCCGGCCATAAGTTTTTCCATAAAAAAATTGGAGGAAGATCTCGGAATCGAGCTTTTTGATCGGAGTTCCTATCGTCCGGCCCTGACTTCTTATGGAAAAGCTTTTTATGAAAAATCCTTAGGTGTGATTCAATCCATGTCGGATCTGGAACAATTAGGACAAAGTTTTCAACAAAAAGTTGAGCCAGAGATTAGTGTTTCTATTGATGGCATAGGGCTCAATACAGATCTTTTGACCTATCTTAAAATCTTTGCAGATGACCATCCTTTTACGAAGTTGAATATGAGTGTTGATATTCTTTCTGAGACGGAGCGAAGAATCTTGTTGGGTGAAGCTCAGATTGGAATTACCCATTTTTTACAGGATAAATCGCAACTTGAAATTCATCTTATTGGCCATGTCAAAATGGTTCCTGTGATGAATCGTGAGCTCTATAAGCAAAAAAAAATAAAAACTCAGCATGATCTTCAAGGCATTGATCAAATTGTTATTGGTGATAAAAATCCCAGCGGAGCGAGTTTTGGACTGCTTAGTGAAGGGAAGAAGTGGCGTATATTGGACGGTCAATTTAAGCGGGAAATAATCCTTGCAGGACTGGGGTGGGGTCATATGCCGTTCAGAAGTGTTGAGCGTGAATTGAAAGAAAAAAAGTTAATCGCCCTTGAGTTTGCCGAGGTTCATAGTCGAGACTTGGCGATAAATCTTATACGACTTAAAAAGCATCATTTTGGGCCTGTTGCAAAAAAACTCTGGGAAGATTTAATCTCCTTCCATCTCTGATTTAAGATTGTTATCCTTTTTTCATTCAAAAAATAGGATTCACATGCTGGCATTTTTGGTTTGTTTGTTGAGTTTACATCTTACTTTTGCAGGTGTGATTGAAGCGCCTCAACTCTTAGTCGATTTTGCTCAAAATCCGAATTCCATTGAATGGAAACAAATTTCAACCGAGCATTTTGAAATCATTTTCCCCCAAGAAGTTGAGCGTAAGGCGCAGAAAGTTGCTCACTTGCTTGAAACGGCCTATCCTTTAGTCACTCGTTCGCTTGAGGCAAAGCCCGAAAAAATCTCACTGATCCTGCAAAATCAATCCACCATGTCTAACGGTTTTGTGACTCTCGCGCCTCGACGATCAGAATGGTACGTGACACCTGCATTTGAACCGGAGTTATCAAATACTGAATGGTTGAAAACATTATCTGTTCATGAATTTAGACATGTTGTTCAGTTTCAAAAATCACGTCAGGGTATTAATAGAGTTTTTGAAGTTTTTTTAGGTCAGATTGGGCAAGCACTGGGAATTGGACTTACAATGCCTCCTTGGTTTATGGAGGGAGATGCTGTTGGCATTGAGACAGCTTTAACCAAAGGGGGAAGAGGAAGATTACCACTTTTTGAAAGAGACCTCAGGGCCCTTTTGCTCTCAGGAAGAGATTATGAATACGATAAGGCCCATCTAGGTTCTTATCAGGATTATCTGCCGAATCATTATGTCTACGGCTATTTCTATACGACTTTTATGAGAAATAAGAGCGGAGATCTCTTTCTGTCAAACCTCATAGACCATTCGACAGATCGTTCTTATAACCCACTCACTTTTTATAACACTTATAAACGTTTGACGGGTGAGGACTTTGATCATTTCTATCGTTCAGTATTGAAAGAATTAGTTCAGAGCTGGCAAGAGAAAATCTCCAAGCTTACTCTGACTCCTTACGAGGTGAAGAATCTTTCTAAGAAAAAGGACTGGATTAATTATCTTTATCCTCAGGCCATAGGCAGAGGAAAATTTTTAGCGCTTAAAAAAGGGCTTTCGCATATTCCGCAATTTGTCATTACTGACGGTAAATATGAAAAAACCATACTTTATCCTTCGCCCTTGTTGAATGAATACCCATTTAAATTGAGAAATGGCAGGCTTGCTTTTACTGAGTTTGAAATTGATTCTCGGTGGGGCTATCGTGATTTTTCACGGATTAAAGTTTTTGATCTCAAAAAGAAACGTTTTATCTTTGACCTACGGCAAACCAAGGCTCGCTTGGCCGTACTGGATCATTCAGGAGAATATCTTCTTTATGTCAGTTGGGATGAAAAACAGAATCAAGAAATTATTGTGTCTCAATTGGATGGAAAGGTTGTTTATCGACTTCCTTATGATCCAGATAAGGTTATAACCTCCCTTGATTGGATTAGCTCTCAAGAGATTGTGATGGTCACTAAAGACCAGGACGATCAAAAGGAAGTGGTGAAGCTTTCTTTAATGGATCATATCGAAACGACACTTTATTCAAAGACGTTGACCAACTTAGGATATGTGACGACTCATCAAGGTAGAATTTTGATTGAAAGCCCACAGTCGGGAATTGATAACGTTTTTGAACTTGTTAACGGACAAATGATTCAATTGACCTCATCACGATTTGGCGCCTACGCACCGACTGTTTCTTTTGATGAACTCATCTATAATGACTATTCTGCAGAGGGAATGAATGTTGCAGGGAAAAAACTACCTTGGGATGAAAAGCAGGAGTCAGCTGATAGTTTCGTTCCCTTCTATGAAAAAATATCCTCCTTTGAGACTCAAGGCATGGATAAGGATTATTTTAATCAAGAGAAATTCCCTGTATCCAATTATAAACAAGTCAAAAATGCATTTAATATGCACAGCTGGATCATCCTTGCTCCACCACTTTCTTCGTCAGTCACCTTGATTGGTTTATCTCGTGATCTTTTAAATAAGCAAACGTTGAGTTTTGGAGGTAGCTATGACCTCAATGAGAAAGTTGCAGATGGTTTCGTTGCTGCTGCATGGTCAAACTTCTACCCCGTCTTTGACCTGAGAGCGGGGTATGGTAGTCGTCACCAGACATTTCAACTTTCAAATGGGAAATTTGATGACCATTGGGAGGAGGGGACTTTTGAAGGAGGTCTACAATTGCCATGGAAAAGATTAAGTGGCCGTTTTGTTCATAATCTTGTTTTCAGAGGGTTTGCAAAATTAATCAAAGTTACAGGTCTAAATGGTAGCAACCAGACAATTGTTTCAGATGGGGCTTTACTCTCTCCTGGGGCAGATCTGCAGTATTCTTATTTGTCACGCTTGGCCCATCGAGACATTAACCCACCCCTTGGTGTGGCACTCACGGCGCATTTTGAGCAGGGTAAAGATATAACGGGTGTAAAGCAAAAAGGTTCTTTAGAGTCAGCTGATGGTCGCTTATATTTGCCAGGTCTCAAACATCATCATTCATTTTTTCATCAAATTGCTTATGAGAGGCAGCGTGATCAGAGCTATCAATACAAAAGCTTCATTTTGAAACCTCGGGGGACGCAAAATGTTTTTTTAGATGAGGCGAGGAAATTCTCTGCAAACTATCTTTTTCCCGTTGCTTATCCTGACTTTAGACTTTCTCGTTATGCTTATTTTAAGCGATTAGCAATGAATCTTTTCTATGATGATATGAAGGGGAGATTTCAAGGCCAGGACTATTTCGCTGCCACAACTGGTTGGGAGCTGTTGGTTGAGACGAACTTTTTAAGGATTTTTTTCCCTGTTACCATTGGCGTAAGAGGGAATTACATTATCAAAGGTCAAGAATCCAATAACTATGAAATATTTGTGAATACATTTGGCAGTGTCTTTTGAACCTGAAAAAATTGTATGATCAGGACTTAAATTTTCTTGAGGTGGAAAAAAATATTTCCCATCGTGAAGGCAGTTACGCTGGTCTTCAGCAAGAAGCACTTCTAACATCCTCCGCAGATTATCGGTCAATTTTTATGGCCATCCCTCGCGCCAGTCATTATTTAGAATTGGGTTCAGGATATGGAGTTGGGCCCCTGATTTACCATCATCTTTATCCAGATTCGCACGCTACTGGAATTGAATTTGAGTTTGCGAGGTTTGAGGCTTCAATCTTATTAAGAGATCAATTAAAGTTTAATCGAGTTGATTTTATCCATGCAGATCTCTTAACTTGTGAGCTTCCACAAGCTGATCTTTATTTTCTTTATTTTCCCACTGGCCATGTTCTTGATCGAATCCTTTATCTTCTTGGTACTAGACTCACATCTTTTTTGCTTATCGCGATTGAATCCCATGGTGATCTTTTTGCTCGCTTGGAGCAAGAGGTATGGTTGTCAGTTGAAATGGAAATTCCTCTAGAGTCTCAAAGACACTCACCATGTGCTCGTGTTTATCGAAAACATGCAGTTAAAGAACGATCCTTCCATGATTACAGTTTTCAAGATTTATACTTCCAAATAAAGCGCACCGATGGACAAGTTTGGATCGGGGATTCTTTTGGAATGGCCTGGATAGAAAATGATACTTTCAATTTATTGCAACCACCGGCTACCTTTTGCCAAAAAGATGTGATCGGAGTCTATTCGATGGCAGAATTTGATGAGAAGATTCAACTACTCCTCAAGTTGAGAAGACTCGGTTGCCTTGAATTCTTCAAGGGGAATATGCGATTTGAAGGGTTCATGAGGAAGATTTTTATCCATCCCCAACCCGTAATTGAGCTTTCGACCGGAGAGCTGATTGAATTAGATGATAATTGCTTAAAAACACTAGCTACAACTTACTGTGAAAGGTTAAAATCATTTTAAATCATCAGGAAGTTTATGAAATATTTATCGCTTATCATTTTTGTTTCAATTCTCTCATGCACTATGGGTGTGAAAAAAAATGGCGGAGAGAAAACCTATCTTTACGATGTTTACAGTGATTATAGCTTAGTCGATCTGCAAGAACTCGCTCCTCAAATTGTGACTTCATCCATTCGCGATCCTCAAAAAGGAAAAATGCTTGATCTATTTTCAAAAAAACAGAAACCTCTAAAACGTGTCGGGATGATTGTTTTTGAGTCAAGCATCCAGGAAACAAGAAGTGGTCTTTCTGGTGCCGACAAGATCTATCTATCTGAACAAGGCAAACAACTGATAACGGAAAGATTGCTCTCAGTATGGGAGCAGAGTTTCTCTGTCCTCGGCAAGGATATAGAATATATTCCAACGAAAAAAATAAAGAAGAGTAAATTTCTTAAAAACTACGGTTTGGAAGTGACTGATTATGTAAAGAGTAAACGCTTTGCGATTGCTCCTGATGATATTTTTTTCTTACCGCCGGGAAAAAATACGGCCATGACAACAGTATTAAACCCTCGTGGTATGAGGGATCTTTCCTTGGCGCTTGTTCCAGCTTCTGATCTTATGCAAGGCCCAAAATTCTCTGAACACATGAAACATGCAGTCAATGAAGTTGCCAATGAGTTTCAGCTTGATGTTGTTCTCGTCATTATGAGTAAGATTAACTGGACGGCGGCCCATATTGATAAGCACTCTGGGAATATCTTACCTGAGCAGGTCAATATCAATCTTCAGGTTTCGGCTTTGATTCCTTTTTCTCAATATCATGAGCGCCTCAAACAATTAGGGGATTCAAGGGATCTACCTGTGACAACAGTTTCGTACCGAACCTATGATTCTACTTTAAGTCTACCCGTTCTTCTTACAGTTCCTGATGAAGACATTGATTTTAAATTTATTGAAAATGAATTACTCAATCCGACTCTCAAAACATATAAAGATTTAACTCAAATGAATATTTTTCGCCTGGTTTCTGATTTAAAGGAGACCCATCTCTAATGGAGAAAGTTGAATTTCAACGAAGAGTGAAGTTTATTTTAAAATTTGGTAAGGCCTTGCATGCTGTAGGGGCTCCCGCTCATACCTTGGAAGGCACTTTACAAGATATGTGTCAGCTTTTCGGAATCAAAGGGAGTATTGTCTCTTTACCAACTGCTATCTTTTCTAGTTTTAATTATGGTGAAGAGGAATTAACTAAAATTGAAAGAGTGATCCCCATGGGTGTTAATCTGGGAAAGCTCTCTCAGGTTGATTCCGTTGCCAGAGATGTTATTCAAGCTCGACTCTCCTACGATGAAGGGAGTTTGGCCTTGGATCACATATTAAACTCTCCTGATCCTTATGGAAGATTAGTCAGGGTGTTATGCTTTGTGTTTTCGGCCGCGGGGTTTATGGTTCTATTTGGTGGAACTTGGGGGGATTTTCTGGCCTCCATTACGATTGGAACACTGATTGGATTCTTATCACTATTTCAGCCTTCCCAGGCCATTGGGCTTACAGCACAGATGTTTGAGGCGATGATAGCCATTGTCGCCTCATTTATGAGTTATTTCCTGCTTAAAGTTTTTCCATCTCTGAATGTTGGTGTGATCATTTTATCGAGTCTTATTATTTTTATGCCAGGTCTGTTTATCACGATTGCTATTGCTGAAATTGCGACCCAAAATTTAACCTCAGGGACATCGCGTCTGATGGGAGGAGTTATGATCCTTCTAAAATTAAGTTTTGGTGTTTTTGTTGGTGCCAAAATTGCTTCCTATGTTCATATTCCAGCGATCCCTTTTGAATTTTCTCAAATACCTTCATGGATTCCGATACTGACTCTTCCGATCACGGCCCTGATGGCAACAGTGATTTTTAAGGCGCAGAGATCGGATTGGATTTGGGTTACTCTCGCTGGTATTTATGGCTATGTACTTTCAAAGGCGGCCACTCATTACTTCGGGGCCGAAATGGGCATTTTAATAGGTGGATTTTGTGTCGGGGCCATGAGCAATATTTTTGCCCGTCTTAAAGATCGTCCATCAAGCCTATTTCAATTCCCCGGTATTATTCTTTTGGTACCTGGTTCAATGGGCTATCGCTCTTTCAGTTTTTTGTTTGAGAAAGACATTGTTGGTGGACTTGGAACGGCTTTTGGCATGATCACCCTGGCCATGGCCTTGGTTGTAGGGATCTTCTTGGGCAATATCCTTGTGAAACCACGTAGAAGTTTTTGAACAAAACCTTACATATTCTAAATTTTTTGATCTGAGCTTGAATCTACTTTGCCATTAGGTTAAGTAGGGCCATGACAAAAATAATGTATTTTTTCTTATTTTTATTTTCTTTTAATTCATGGGCGCTTGATGAATTCAATGCTCATATTACTTTTACAAAATTCAAGAGAAAAGATGTCGCGAAAGTTGAAAAAGCTGCAGAGCTCATTAAGGAGATTGTTCTCTCCCAGTCATTTCGGGATAAGATTCTAAATTTTTCTTATCAGGGGAAAAAGCAGTTTTTGAATAACCTCGGTCTCAGCAATGAGCAAATTTATCAAAAGATTTTAGAGGGCAGTGAGACTCTTAATCCTGAGATCGACTTTGAGATGGATCTTGATTTAGAACTTTATTTTTCCTTTAGTTCTACGATTGGACATACATATCCTGACGTCCTCACAATCTGGTTGAATAAAAAATATTTTAGACATTACACGCCCGCTGAAGTGGCAGGAAATCTTTTTCATGAATGGCTCCACAAATTAGGTTTTTATCATGATTTTTCCTACTCACCATCTCGTGATTTTTCTGTTCCTTATGCTATTGGTTATATCGTAGAAGATTTTGCTAAGGAGCGCTTAGAGGCACAATCTGAATGATTCCATAAGATCGTCTTCACACACTAGAAGAGTTCTCTCGCTTTTGTTAAGTTCCATCCCGCTATCCTTAGGAGGAATTAATAATGAAGCACTCTCTTATCATGTTTCTTTTACTACTAGTTTCTTGTCATGATCTTCAGCGACAAAACCCGGCGATTTTACCACCCATAAAGCATGAAACGAATACATATCAAGAGAGTATCCATGAAATGGACTTGCTTGATATTTTTCTTGAAGTTCCAATTCAACTTACAAACCAAAAGATTATTTTCAATGAGTCTCGTCATAGCAAAGATGTTGGCATGCATGCTGTTTGTGAATCTTCTTTTGAACAAGGTGATAGTTATTCTTATCTCCTTAAAAATGACTATCTTATACTAACGAATTCTAATGGGGATGAAACAGTGTTTACAAGAGTGAATCCCGTAGGGAGTGATATCTTTGGAGCATGGAAAGCCGAGTATTTTAAAGATAAAATGATTATTTCAAAGAGACTTGTGATATTGAACGAAAATGAAATGGTCGAACGTACTCACTGTGAAGGCTAAATTCAAAAAAGGCCCACGTTCTCGTGGGCCTTTGCTTTTATTTAATTTAAATTCTCAATCACTGTCGCGACACCTTGGCCGAGCCCAATACACATCGTCGCGAGTCCATACTTCTTATTATTATCGCGAAGCTGGTGAGCGAGAGAGCCTGTAATTCGAGCTCCAGAGCAGCCAAGTGGATGACCGAGGGCAATCGCTCCACCATTGAGATTGACTTTTTTATCCATCACATCAAGAAGGTTGAGATCTTTCAGAACGGGGATCGATTGGGCCGCAAAAGCTTCGTTCAGCTCGATGATATCCATTTGTTCCATGGACAGACCCGCCTTCTGGAGAGCTTTGCGCGAGGAGGTGACTGGGCCATATCCCATAATACTTGGCTCACATCCAGTTGAAGCAATGGAAAGTATTCTTGCGAGGGGTTTAAGACCTAAGGCCTTAGCACGATCTTCACTCATCACAATCACACTTGAGGCCCCGTCTGAAAGTGCAGAAGAGTTTCCGGCCGTCACTGTGCCATTTTTTGGATCAAAAACAGAGGGAAGTTTCGCAAGTGTTTCGACAGTTGTTTCAGGACGAACAACTTCATCCACTTGAATCATGGATGGAATTCCCATTTCATCGTGACCTGGAGTCGAGATAATTTCATTTTTAAAGCGACCTTTAATGGTGGCTTCATAAGCTTTTTGGTGAGAGCGCATGGCAAACTCATCTTGCTGAGTTCGGCTTACTCCGTGCATACGCGCGAGAAGTTCGGCCGTTAATCCCATGGAGCCAGCACCCTTGGAAGTGGTCTTGGCCAAAGCTGGGTTGAAGTCCACCCCATAAGTCATTGGTACATGTCCCATGTGCTCCACTCCACCACAGAGATAAAAATCTCCTTGATTAGACCAGATTCCTTGAGTTGCCATGTGAATGGCCGTCATAGAAGAGCCACAAAGGCGATTCACTGTCTGAGCGGACACGGTTTTTGGAATTTCAGTCAGAAGGGCAGCATTTCTTCCAATGTTATAACATTGCTCGAGAGTTTGTTGCACACATCCCCAAATAATGTCTTCAATCTCAGCTGGATTCAAGGCCGGATTACGTTTTAAAATTTCCCGCATAAGATGAGCGGAAAGTTCTTCTGCGCGAATGTTTCTGTAGGCCCCTGCCTTTGATTTGGCCATAGGAGTTCTTACTGCATCGACAATAACTGCATTTTTCATATACTCTTCCTCTTAATAATAAGTTTTATTTTCAGCTGCTAGGCCTTTCATGAACGATGTGAAGACATACGTATTGCCACCAATGTGGTGATATTTCTTCGATTCATCCTCCAGTTTTTTAAGTCCTACTGAATCTGCATATTTGAGGGCACCAGCGCGGAAAGGAGGGAATCCTAATCCAAGGAGAAGACCCATATCGACTTCCACCGGAGATTCAACGATTTTATCTTCCAGGCATCTTGAAGCTTCGATAATCATCGGAAGCATCATGCGCATAATGATGTCTTCATCAGTGATGTCAATTTGCTTCGTTTGAACTGGTTTAATCATCTCATAAACAGCAGGATTTACCTTTTTGACAGGTTTGCCTTTTTTATCGATTTCATATTCATAAAAGCCCAAACCATTTTTTTGGCCATAGCGTTTATTTTCATACATCACATCGATTGCAGTTTTGCTTGAATAGCCCATGCGATCGGGGAAAGCCGCGGCCATGATATTGGTCGCATGAACACCCGTATCGATTCCGACTACATCCAAGAGATAGGCCGGGCCCATAGGCCAGCCAAATTTTTCCATCACTTTATCAATGCGCTGAAAATCCACACCGTCTTCTACGAGATGGGCAAAACCTTTAAAGTAAGGGAAAAGAATGCGATTCACTAAGAAGCCGGCACAGTCATTCACCACGATCGGAGTTTTTCCCATCTGGTTAGCATAATTCACCGCCTGAGCGATGGTAGCCTCTGAAGTTTTGGCCCCACGGATAATTTCCACGAGGGGCATGCGATGAACGGGATTGAAAAAGTGCATGCCACAAAATTTTTCTGGGCGAGCAAGACCTTCAGCTAATTTCGTAATCGATATCGTTGAAGTGTTGGACGCCAGTACTGCCTCTGGGCCCGTTACTTTTTCGACATCGGCGAGAACGGCCTTTTTAATTTTTTCATTTTCCACCACGGCCTCAACTACAAATTGAGTTTCTCCAAAATCAGCATAAGAAAGAGTAGGTGAAATAGAGGCAATGACTTTGGCCATCTTTTCGGGAGTCATTTTTTTGCGCTCAACTTCTTTGTTGAGAAGTTTTGAAGCTTCATTCATCCCTAAATCAAGTTGCTCATGCTTGATGTCCTTCATGAGCAAAGGAACTCCCATGGAGGCCGATTGGTAGGCAATCCCACCACCCATAATCCCAGCTCCAAGAACCGCTGCTCGCTGAACTGGTTTGGCATCCTTGGTGACTTTTTTTGAAACTTTCTTTAAGTACTGATCCCCGAGAAAGACTTGCACGAGACATTCGGCCGTTTTGGTTTTTGCACAAACGGCAAAAGTCTCTCCTTCAACTTGAAGGGCCCCTGTTCGATCAAGGCGAGCTGCTTTTTGCATGGCCTCCACGGATTTAACGGGAGCGGGATAATTAGGACCTGCAAGAGCGGCCACAAAACCTTTCGAGCCATCAAAGCTCATCATGGATTCAATTTTATCTAGTTTGAGGGGAGATTTTTTCGCCTCAACACGGGCTTTCCAATTCAGTTCTCCGGAAATACATTTTTCAAGAAGCTTGAGCCCAGCTTCTTCAAGTTTGGCATCTTCAATCACGCCATCAATGGCGCCAAATTTAAGGGCTTCTTCAGCTTTATAATGTTTAGCTCCTGTGACCCATTCAATAGCGTGATCAGCTCCGATCAGACGAGGAAGGCGAACAGTTCCACCCCAGCCAGGAATAATGCCGAGCTTTGTTTCTGGTAAACCCATCGCTGCTTTTGGAGTCGCGAGGCGATAATCCATGGTCAAAGCGATTTCGCATCCGCCGCCAAGTGCAAAGCCGTTTACTAAAGCGACTTTTGGGAAAGGGAGATCTTCATAGCCATTAAAAATATTGTTGATACTCGCAATCCAAGTGATGAGTTCAGGTTCTGTTTTTTTGAAATGATCTAAAAATTCAGTAACATCGGCACCAAAGACAAATCCACCGGCCTTACCAGATGTGAATAAAAGACCACGGGCATTTTGTTTTTTTATCACCTCCAATGTCTCACCTAATTCTTTAAGGGCGAGAGCATTGAAGACGTTGGCCGACTGATCTTTCAGATCAAAAACCACCTTGAGAATGTTGTTGGGGAGCATTTCTAGGCGAAAAGCTGAACCTTGATATAACATGTGAACTCCTTCGAGAGAAAATAAGAATATTCTACTCCGAGAGTCCAAAAAAATAATCAACGATGAGATTGATTGAGCTGCTTAAGTATTAGAGGTACTGCGCCAGATCTTTTTTGATCTTTTGGGCATCATCCGTTGGTGCATAACGCTTCACAACCTCACCATTTTTATCCACTAAGAATTTGGTGAAATTCCACTTAATGGCCTCAGTTCCAAGCAGACCCGGTTTTGATTCCTTGAGAAAAGTGTAGAGAGGATGGGCGTTGGCCCCATTGACGTCAATTTTTTCAAACATGGGGAAGGTGACATCATAATTCAGCGAGCAGAAATTTTTAATTTCCTCTGCATTGCCGGGCTCTTGGTGCCCGAATTGATTACAAGGAAAACCGAGAACAACCACTGCATCCTTAAATTCTTTGTAGAGCTCCTCCAGACCTTTGTATTGTGGGGTGAATCCACATTTAGAGGCTACATTAACAACTAAGATCACTTTGCCCTTGAATTGAGAAAGGGATAATTCTTGGCCATTAATGTCGTTAACTTTAAAGTCGTAAATTGTCTGACCCATTGAAGACTCCTTGCTTGTTAAAGCTTAGGGGATTGAATAGGATTTGGATAGTTAGACAAGGATGAAACCATGGAAAATTTTGAGTTTTTTAACCCGACAAAAATCGTTTTCGGTAAAGGCGAAATCCAGAAACTGGAAAGTCTAATTCCGTATGAGCGAGTGCTTCTTCTCTACGGTCAGGGAAGCATCAAAAAAAATGGTGTTTATGATCATGTCAAATCAGTTCTAAAAGATAAAATTCTTTTCGAAGTCTCTGGTGTTCAGCCAAATCCAACCTTAGAAAAAGCTCAGGAAGCGATTGATCTCATTCGCCAAGAAAAGATCCAGTTCATTCTTGCCATAGGTGGTGGCTCTGTCATTGATTCGGCTAAATTTATTGCTCTAGGTGTGCATTATCGGGGGGAGGCCTGGGATATCTTGACCAATCGTGAACTTATGCTGACTCAGTCTACACCTTTGGGAAGTATTTTAACTTTGCCGGCCACGGGCAGTGAGATGAATTGTTATTTTGTTATTTCTAAAGGAACTGATAAGTTGGCCAACGGTTCACCTTTGGTTTTTCCTCAATTTTCGATCCTTGATCCCTCATTGAGTTTCACACTTGATCAAAGACAAGTTGGAAATGGAGTGGTGGATGCTTTTGTCCATGTGATGGAGCAGTATCTCACATTTCCTGCAAATGCGCCTTTGCAGGATCGAATGGCAGAGGCCATCCTTCTGACACTAATTGAAGAAGGGCCTAAATCTTATATGACAAACGATTATAATTCTCGCGCCAATCACATGTGGTCGGCGACTGCTGCCCTTTGTGGTTTTATTGGTGTTGGTGTCCCTCAAGACTGGACAACTCATGGTATTGGCCATGAATTAACCGCATTGTTTGGAATTGATCATGGAAGAACATTAGCGATCGTTCTTCCCTCGCTCATGTGGGTGATGAGAACTGAGAAAAAAGAAAAAATTAAACAATACGGCGATAGAATTTGGAACATGAAAGTTGAATCCGACGATGATGTGAAGATCGTTATCAAAAAAACAGAGGAGTTTTTCCATTCTCTGGGTGTTCCTACAAAATTAAAAGACTATGGTATAAGCATAGAGGTTGTTGCCCAAGTTACGGACAGATTAAAAAAACGTGGTTTTGCGCCCATGGGCGAGAGAGAGGCAGTGACCCTTAAGAAAGTGGAAGAAATTCTTCTGGGGGCCATAGAGTGAGTCAACGTCGCGCTGGACACGTCAATCGTTGTCCAAATTGTAGGATTAATAATTTTTTTTGTATCTGCTCAGAGCTTTCAACTTTTGAAATTCAAAGCAACGTTTCACTTATCGTCCATGTGAGTGAACTGAAACTGACGTCTAATACCGCCCAATTTGTAGAGAAGCTTCTTCCGGATCAGGCACAGATTTTTATCCGTGGAAGAGTCAACGACCACTTTAGTCCTGAACCCGTACTCGCCAGAAGTGGTAGGCCTTTGTTTTTATTCCCTGATGAACATTCCCTAGAACTCAATGAAGATTTTATTGCAACTTATCCTGGCCCTTATAATCTTATTGTTCCGGATGGAAACTGGAATCAGGCCAAACAAGTTAAAAAGCGCGAATCTAAATTTGACGATATCCCAACTGTAAAACTCCCTGCAGGTCTAGTAGGTGAGTATAAGTTGAGACGAGCACCGCGACCAAATTGGGTGTCAACTTACGAAGCAGTTGCTTATGCTTTAGGGATTCTGGAGAGCAAAAAAAGCGAAGACCATCTGATGGCCTTTTTTAGAAAGTGGGTTCACGCCACCTTACAGGCCAGAAGTGGCGATTTCTCTTTAAAAAAAGAACTCATTTCTCAAGACTAAAGCGCCAGTCCTTTTTCACAATTCTTCTTTTCTTCGGTTCATCAAGGGCCGTTACACCATCATCGGCACGACAGAAAGGACGCTCCAGATTGATCGATTTTTGCACTAAAAGCCAGCTCAGGTCACGCATCTCTTGAGTCACCATTTTCGTTGTCGCAATGGTGCGATAAAGCTCAAAACTAGGTCTTGCCACACGCTTGAAGTTATTTGATCTTTCGACACCAAAAAAACCAAATTTAGGGCAATAGCCATCAGACCATTCCATGTTATCGGAGAGAGTCCAATAGATGTAGCCAATTACGGGAACATTTTCTTTCATGGCCTTTTCAATCGCTTCTAAGTGCTCAATGATGTAGGCAGGTCTCAAAATATCTAAAGCATCCGCGATGCCATTTTCAGTAATGATAATAGGCAGACCCTTAAAGCGTTCATCAATTTGTTTGAGAATGTAATAGAGGCCTTGAGGATAGATCGCTCGGCCGGCTTCCGAGTACTCTTCCACTGGATCAATATCAATGGTCGCTCCCTTGATCCACTCCGCCCCGTAATAATTGAAGCCAAAAAAATCCATGTGCTTCTTAATGCGCTCTGGAAAGCGCCAGTTCATCATCCTGTCGATTTGGGAGGCACTGATTTTTCCCAACCAAGACTTAGATGTGTAGTAAGCCATATTATGGGCAATGCCGATCTTAATGTTGGGGTATTGTTGATGCGCCCAAGAATAAACTTCATTATGAGCATCAGTCATACGATCCATCGCTTTAAGTGCCTTGCCACGCCATGGTCCTATTTCTAACAGCGAGGTGAAGCCGAGGTTTTCACCTGGGGGCCACATGTTAGAAGCGTAGGCGAGGCTCACAAACACATTGGCCTCATTGAAAGTCAGCCAGTAATCCACATCCTTAGAAAATTCTTGAATCATACGTTGGGAAAATTCGACGAAATGTTTTTGCATCTCATCTTGGTGCCATCCACCTGATTCTTGGGCCCACTTTGGAACTGAGTGATGCATCAGGGTCAGCATGATTTTAAGATTGCGTTTTTTCACCATGGCCATCATCTCGTGGTAGCGCTTAATCACACTGAGATCAAATTCATGGGGCCTTGGCATCACTCGACCCCATTCAACACCAAAGCGGTAAACACTAATTCCAGACTGGGTCGCTAAATCGAGCTCAACCTCTGGTTGAGTCCAAAAACGAAGTCGATCATGAGGTGAGACCTGATTGAGGAACGCCTTTGATTTTCCTTTCTCACCCCAGGCCTTCCAAATGTCATCGAGTTGATCTTCGATTTGAGCGGGTGCCGTCGCCAGACCAAAAAAGAAAGATGAAGGAAAGCTCGAGGCAGAGGCTTGAAAAGAGAGAAGGAAGAGAGAAAAGAAGAGGTTTAACATAATAAAATCCATTAGTTGTCGTCTTGTGAGAGCCTCGTGATTAAGCTAAAAATGATCACATATTTTTACCAAAGACACCGATAAGCTGTCATGGCCAAAATCATAGAATTTTCGAAGGTATTTAAAAACTATAAAAAGAAAAAAGTTCTGGAGAACGTGAGCTTTTCCCTTGAAGAGGGACAGTTTGTGACTCTCATTGGTTGTAATGGCGCTGGTAAGTCTACGACGTTGCGTCTGCTGGCCGGTGAAGAGGATTTAAGTTCAGGACAAGTTCAGTTGATGGGGAAATCTCCGTTTCATTTTGATTTTCCTTATCGCTCAGATGTTTTCTTTATACATGAGAATATCAAGATGCAGTTTAGTGTGAATCTGCTAGAGATGGTGAAGATTTATAAGTCTGTTTTTCCATTGTTTAAAACACAAATATTCAATGAAATGCTTAAAGACAGAAAGATTTCATTGAAAAAAGATTTTAAGGATCTTTCCCGCGGTCAAAAGATGCAATTTCTCTTAATGCTGGCCTTGGCCGCCAGACCTAGGGTGCTCCTTTTAGATGAAATCACGGCCGTCATTGACATTGAAGGACAGCGCTATTTTCTGGATAAGCTCAAGCAGTATACTCAAAATGGAGGAACCGTTGTTATTACAACGAACATCCTTTCAGAGTTAAATGATTACACCGATCATTTGCTCTTGCTTCAAGAAACAAAGCTGATGGTAGATGAGCCCGTCAGTAACCTGCAGAGAAAATTTGTGATGCTCAAAAAGACCGAAGATCATGCCATCTTTAATCATCCTAAAGTGACTCGAATTCGAAAAGATTATGATGGCAAAGATCTTTATCTTCTTCCGCGGGAAGTGGTGGATGAGGACACCTACGTATTAAAATATAAGCTCGATTATCCGCCCAAACTTGAAGATATTTTAATTTTACATTTTCAATTAAAACAAGAGAAGGTTGATGATGAATTGGTGGCTTAAACTCTACACCATTCCTTTTATGAGGACGGCTTCTTTCCTGATGCTTGGCACTTTTTTATTAGATTTCCTTCTTACCAAAATTCCGGGTGTCTCAATTCCAGGTCATTATCTCATCTTCGCTTGCATTATCCTTTTGATCCATTTCACTAAGGATGATTCCTTTAGAATGAATATCGAATTCCATAAAATGAGTGTCCCTTACAAATTGTTAAGGAAAGCATTCTTGTTACATTCTTTGTTGCAATATCTTTTTTTATTGGTGTTATCACTAGTCTTTTATGGTGTTTCACATCTGATGGGGGGAGCTTTTTATAAAACCCAACTACCTTCTCCCAGTATCATCTTGGCGATTATTTGTAGTGGCTTTTTTATTTGGATTTGGGGGCAGATGTTTTTAAATCCTGAAAAACGCTATTACGTTCTCACTAAAAACCATACGTTTCTTCAGAGGATTCTGGTGATTGGCCTTGAGTTTTCTACCTTCCTATTCATTTATTATATTCTCGAGTCATTGAAACTTAGCTATTTTCTTGGTCTTCCTTTGATTTTTCTCTCACTGTCATTATCGATTGGATTGTTTGGGTTAAAGGCGATGTTTCATCAAGCTTCTGAACACGCCAATTTCTTTCATACCTTGAAGTTTAATTTCGTTGGAATTGGTATCACCTTTTGTCTGTTTTTTCTTTTTTCGCTGGTGGGAAAGTACGATCTGTCTAATCAAAGTCTCTCCCCTGAGCAAAGGCTCCAGTCCTTTATGACATGGCAACCAACGACCGGAAAGCTTGATCAGGCGTCTTTCATGGAGTTTGAAGATCTAGTTACTGAAACTCTAGATGCCTATGTCCTTTACCAGACTGTTGAGCCGTCAGCACTTGAGGCGATACCAGCGAGTTATTTCATTGATCCCAAGCGTCCAGACAAGCTATATTTCTTCCTGACACTCTCACAGAACATTCATCCGAATCAATTGGTTGGGATTTTAGATTATCTTGTCGATCATAAAGGTTTCTTGAAAGATCCCAAGAAAGAAGAATTCTTTTATCACACGGCCATCATGCGCTGGCAGGATGGTGCCGTTTTTCCTGAGCGCCATTTAGCTGCTCAGAAAAAATGGAATGAACTTCAGCAGAAAAGAGAGATCGCTTCACAACCTAAAGAAGACTAAGCTTGGTTAGGCGGCGAGGATATCCACTTGCTGAGCCTCTAAATGTGCTTTAAGCATTTCCAAAGCCTCGGCATGCAACTGGCATATGCGTCCTTCCGAAAGATTAACCACATCAGAAATCTCATGAAAATTTAAGTCTTCGAAGTATTTCAGTACCAGAATTAATCGCATCGTTTTTGGAAGTTCATCCATCACAACAGATAATGTTTTCTTTAAGCTATATATTTCAAATTCAGATGAACTCATACTCGATTGAGTGAGTGTTTCGCCTTCTACGTAAGGCTTTATAGTATCTCCATTCTCATACTGCTCAAAGCGGATCATATCTTTTGATTTAAAGTGAAGCACATTCGAAACTTCTTGTGAGGTTGGATTTCTACCCAACTCTTCAGTTAAGTCTTTTTTGGCCCGTTTGTACTTCTTTTGCTTAGTCCTTTCTGAGCGAGTCATCCAATCTTGTTTTCTGAGTTCGTCGATAATTTCTCCACGGATTCTAAATTCAGCGTAGGTCTTGAATTGATTTTTTTTATCTTTCTTATACTTATTCATGGCATCGATAAGTCCAATAATTCCCACCATCACTAAGTCTTCAAAATCTAGAACCTGGTGGTACTGATAATGGAAGTGTTTGGCCCAGTAGCGAATTGTGGGCATAAAATTTTTTATGATTTCCTGCCGAGAAGACTCTTGGGGATTAATTTTCTCGCTCACGTGAACCTCCGATTGAGGTTCTATTGTCGCACAAAATGAGTCGGTAATTGGGGGCGTGAGCTAAGTGATAGAAAACTGGTCGGGTATGACCGGGCCCACCGAGTTGCGGGCCCGTATTTGGCAATATTAATTGGCAGTTAAGTCGTATTCTACTTCATCTTCTAAAAAAGCTTCAGGAGAGGCTAGCCACTCAGAGTACTCATCTTGTTCCATGATTTCATCTCGAAAAAGCACCACTCGCCAGTTGGCCTGTTCTTGATTCATTTTAAAAATGTCTGAGGAATTAAAAACTTTTTCGCGGATCGAGAGAGGGAGAGAATCAAATGTTGTTTCTGCTTCTAGTCTGAGAATCTTCTTACTTTTCATGAGGTAGTAATGTGGACTCATCTCTTTCACCCTCCTGGTGTGTGGGGAACACATTCTGTGTTCTTTTACTTATGGTTTCACGGTTGAGAGGAGTTCACAAGAGGTGTGAAATTTTTTTTTCTGAAACTTCCTAACACTCATAGGAGCAGGTGACTTCTAATTGAGTTTGATTATCGGGTTCTCTTTTGGCCCTATCTTAGTGACCCCAGCTGAGATAAAAAACGAGCACTCTGGCACCAATAAAATTTAAAAAGAATTTAAGTTGCGGGAAACTCATTTAGTCTGGAGTTGGCACGCTTCATGCTTTGATCTATTTCGAGTCGTGAAGTTTCCGCCAGGAAGGTAGAAACTTTAGTTTCAGGATGAAACGAATAAGATTCAAAGGCTAAGCCTCACGGAGCAAGAGCGATGGAGAGTCCAGGGTTGGGCCCCATCAGGTTCAAGGATGAACCACTTTAAATTGTGTATGTTTCGCTCGCAAAACAGATCTTTCAACTGAGGGGTCTGTTTTGTATGTAATTATTTCCTTTATCCTTCCCATAAATGTTATTAGCTGTAGAATCCGCCCACTTTTATTAAAAATGGGAGCCTTTATGTTTAAAACTCTAGTGATTAGTTCATTAATATTGTCCGCTAGTGCCTTTGCTCAGGATATGTCAAAAAACGAAGATTATAAGACTGCATACACTGAGCAGGCCGATGGTTCTTCTAGATACGTTGGTAAATGCTTAACCCATGAGGACTATGAGAAGAGTCAATTTACAGTCAAGGATTTGATTCAGAAGTATGTTGAACCCTCTGAACTTTCGGAACAATCTTTAAAAGATTTGGTTCTATTATTAGGCACCGATGCAGTCAAAAAGATTTTTAAAGTCCTAGAGTTGAATGATCTTTCTGACAAAAATGCCTCTCAGGAGTCCATTTTTAAAGATTACGTTGATGATATTACGGTTGATATGATTGAGCTTAAGGGTCGCCAGGAGCTTCATTTACTTCGTTTTAATGTGGGGATTGGTGGGGGAAATGGTGCCTACGTGGTCCTTAACCAGGTTCAACATGGGACAAAAAGAAAGTTTCAATTGATGTCTTATACTATGGATGGCGATCTTAATTATTGTGATCGCGCCGTCTGGAGTAAGTAGATAATCTAAAATCTAAACGAATGGGGCCACTTTAGTGGCCCTTTTTTTTTGGCCCTGGTGCCATATTGACGATCTTCTCGTCCAAAAAACTCTAACCCCTCAATCTTCCGATCGCTTAAATTTGGCACGATTCATGCTTTATAGTTATCAAGAACGGAGACGCTAGGATGGTGACTCTGATAAAGGCAAGAGGCCACTTAAACCAACAAAGGAGTCTATCAAATGGAAATGATGATTGTGCTAGCAGGTTTAATGTCAATGATGTTTATGAGTCTGGCGCTCCAGCATATCTCATATCGAAAAGTACTGGCGACAGTATCAAAATAAGAAGGCCCCCAGAATTGGGGGCCTCCTTATATGAAAAGTGAAGAAATAAATTTTAAATTTTTGAAAGTTCTTCTTTGGTTAGCTTAAGTAATTTATGAATAGAGAGCACGTCATAAGTATCTTTCTCTTCATCTAGTTCGCAGAATTTATTGTCGAAATCCCCTTGAACTAAAAATTGAATCACATCTTCTCGGTTAAATTCTTTATCCTTGTTGTTGAGTTTATCCATAAATCGGTCTAACTGTTTTCCGCTGCCTTTATGGGCCTCTCGGATCACATGCATAGCGTTCCTCAGTCCATTACGTTTGATGACCACAGATTCAAAATAAACGGCTGAGCCTAAGGCAGCTGCTGGCAATGCAACCACGGCCGTCACAGGTATCGTTCCAACGGCCGCAAGAGTCGTTAGAACAGCTCCTTCAGCAACCAAATTGGTGAAGATGACTGCCCGCGGAGAGTTCATGCGGGTTTCAAGATTTTTAATTTGATTTTGATAAGCTGAATTACATTCAGCGAATACGGAAGTTGAAAGAATAAGTGTTAAAAGAGGTAATAATTTTTTCATTAGGTCCCCAAGGCAAATTTAAATAGAGTAATCATAAATGATGGGCCAAAAGACTAAAGGGCAGGTGGAGAGATTCCAGAGGTTCTTAATGTATACTGATCTTCAAGAGTGAGATTTTTAGGTAAAGACG
>CANFNX010000023.1 GCA_947448495.1 Bacteriovoracaceae bacterium
AGTACCGGAATGATCGGGGTTCAGCTCGATACAGATAAAATTTTGCCTTGTATGCCAGAACTTATCAGCCGCGCTAATGATGCTGCTGAGAGTTTTGCGACGGCAATTCTCACCACAGATCTTGTGCCTAAAACAGTTACGACGACACTCGAGCTATCCACAGGGACGATTCGTATTACGGGCATTAGTAAAGGGTCAGGGATGATTCATCCTAATATGGCCACCATGCTCGGCTACATTTTAACCGATGCCAAAATCACTAAAGAGTACGCTGGTGATTTGGTTAAAAAAACGGCTGATCTCAGCTTTAACATGATCAGCGTTGATGGTGATTCATCGACGAATGACTGTAGCTTTTTAATGGCCAATGGCGCTTCAGGTGTCGAGGTGACAACTGCTGAAGATTTTGCTGCCTTTGAAAAGGCGATCACAGAAGTTTCAATCTTTTTGGCAAAATCGATTGCCGCCGACGGTGAAGGGGCCACAAAGCTTATTGAAGTCGAAATTAAAGGCTCAGATGATTTAGCCTTAGCGAGAAAAGCTGCGCGTGGAATTACCCTGTCTCCACTTATCAAAACAGCTGTGCACGGTGAGGATCCTAACTGGGGTCGCATTCTGGCGCGTCTTGGAGCGGAAAAAGTTCCAGGTGAGCAGCTGAGTAAAATGTCGCTTAAGCTTCAGGGAATTAAGCTTTTTGAGGATGGGCGTCCGGTGCCATTTTTAAGAGAGGAAGTGAAAGCTCTGCTTAAAACAGTTCAAGTGAAAATAGAAATCGATTTAAAGTCTGGCCCGTATTCCGCTACGGCGTGGGGTTGTGATCTTTCGAAGAAATATGTCGAAATCAATACGGAGTACACCTAATATGTCGATTGTCGTTATAAAACTTGGTGGAGCCTCACTACAAAATCTTGAGACCCTTGAGCGTCTGGCGTTCATGGTGAAAGAGCTTCAGAGCAGTGGAGTTCGCCCTGTGATTATTCACGGTGGGGGGCCGGCAATAAATCTCGAACTCACAAAACGTGGCATCACTTGGAAATTTATCAAAGGCCAGCGACAAACGACGCCAGAAATGATGGTGGTGATTGAAGAGGTTCTTGCGACAAGTGTGAATGGTCTTATCGTAGATGAATTCAAAAAAACGGGTGTCGAGGCCATCGGTCTTTCTGGCGCTAAAGATAAGATTCTTTTTTGCACGCAAACAAACTCAGAACTTCAGCAAGTGGGAAAAGTAGAAGAGGTTCAGTTGGGGGCCATCCAAAAGGTTCTTCAATCTTCTGATCTCACTGTGCCAGTGATCGCTCCTATTGGTCTTGGATATGAAGGCGAGAAATACAATATCAATGCGGACTGGGCTGCGGCTAAAATAGCTGTTGCACTAAACGCTGAAAAATTGATTTTTCTGACTGATCAGAATGGAATTTTGGACGGGGAAGGGGCCTTAATTGATGTCGCTAGCTCTGAGTTAATCCACGAAATGATTGATTCGGGTGTGATTCATGGGGGCATGTACACTAAGGTTATGACGATGATGATGGCCATTGATCACGGAGTTTCAGAGGTTCAAGTGATCAATGCCTTACTTGCGAATCTTTATGGGAAAGAGACCCTGGGGACTCGACTGGTTGATAATTATTCACCAAAATGATAGACTCTAGGCCATAAAGGATTCATGTTTATGGACTTCAAAAAAGAGACTAAGTCTGATTATCAGCTTCGCCTGGATGTTTTAAGAGATCTGCTCCGTGAAGGAGAGGCTAGCACTCAAGAAGATCTATGTGAGGCCCTTCGCAAAAAAAAGTTTGATGTCACTCAAAGTACTGTTTCTCGAGACCTTCGCAAAGTGGGGGCAATTAAAACAACCGATAGCTCTGGGCAGACCATCTATAAACTCCCTGAAGAAATGCATGTTTTACCACCAAACGTCAGTCACAACCTTGGTGGTCTTTTAATTGATGTGGAATCGAATGAAAGCATGATTGTGCTTCACACCTCTCCAGGATCAGCAAGTCTTGTGGCAAGACACTTAGATAGTATGCGAGGCCAGTTAGATATTCTTGGAACAATTGCGGGTGATGATACCATCTTCCTCGCTCCAACATCCGCGCGTTTAATTAAATCGATTATTAAGAGAATTTACGAAGTCATGTAGATTGAGGAAGGTTTCTTACGAAACCCTCCTCAGAGATTTTTCTAGTTTTTCACCAGAACATTTTTGAATTGCCAAGCATCCGATGTTTCGAGATTTTCAGGGAACATACCTGGTCTGTCCTTAAGGGGATTCCAGTCAGTGTAGTAACCTTTAACAGCTCCAAGATAAGGAAGTTGGAATTCAAGGCAACGCTTGAAGTCCATTTCATCGGCTTCAACAATACCAGCTTTAGGATTTTCAAGGGCCCAGGCAACTCCCGCGATAACCGCTGAAGTCACTTGAAGACCTGTCGCGTTTTGATAAGGAGCAAGGGCGCGAGTCTCTTCAATCGTTAATTGAGAGCCGTACCAGTAAGCATTTTTATCGTGGCCATAGAGAAGAACACCAAGCTCATCCATACCATCTACAATTTCATTTTCATTTAAAATGAAGTGCTCTGGTTGACGCTCACCATTGGCACCAAACATTTCTTCGAGTGAAAGAATTGAGTCATTGGCCGGATGATAGGCGTAGTGGCAGGTTGGACGGTATTCAGCATTCGCCCCTGTTCCAACCGTGAAATAATCAGCAATAGAGATTGATTCATTATGAGTCACCAGTCGACCGTACTGAGCACCTGGAGTCGGGCACCATGTTCGAACTTTGGTGTTCGCCCCTGGTTGATTGAGGTAGATCGCCGCTTGGCAACCAGAGTCGTGGCGGGCCGCATTTTCAGGCATCCATTTTTCATGAGTTCCCCAACCAAGTTCTGATGGCTGCATCCCTTCGCAAATAAAGCCTTCAACAGACCATGTGTTCACGAATGTATTCATTGGTTTTGGAAGGCGAGCACGCTGAGTGTCTCTTTCCGCAATGTGAATCCCTTTGACTCCCACTTTCTGCATAAGTTTTGCCCACTCAGTTTTAGAAGTTGGCATATCAAATGGGATTTTGAGGTCTTGAGCAAGATGAACGAGAGCTTGTTTGACAAACCAAGAAACCATTCCAGGGTTCGCTCCACAGCAAGAGACGGCCGTGATGCCACCTGGATTCTGTGCTCTTTCATTTAGCATAGACTCTCTCAGAGCGTAATTTGAGCGGCCAGAGTTACCGACAGAGGTATCAAAGTAAAAACCTGTCCATGGCTCAACCACCGTATCAATATAATGAGCACCTTGGTCGCGGCAGAATTTCATCACGTCAACGGATGAAACATCCACTGAGAGGTTGATACAAAAGCCTGTCCCTGTTCCATTTTTAAGGAGGGGAGCGAGAAGCTCTTGGTAGTTATCTGATGTCAGGGCAGCCTTGATGAATTTAATGCCGTGCTGATCAAGGATTTTCTTATCGCGATCACTTGGATCGATCACCACCATGCGAGATTTATCAAATTTAAAGTGTCTCATCAGGAGAGGAATTGTTCCTTTGCCGATGGAGCCGAATCCAATCATGACGATAGGGCCAGTGATTTCTCCGTAAATCTTAGTCGGAGGAGTCATGGTAGCCTCTTGAGTAATATGGGACGCAGTTGTTTTCATTGTGGTCATGGTGCCCTCACTTAATAAATTCTTTTGATGACTATTGGAATTATCAAGCGGGGCCTTGAAAGTAAACGAGAAAAGTCGCTATTTATGGATTTTTATGCATAAATATTCTCTTTTGCGCATCGTGCGCCTGAGGCGTATGCATACTTAGGCGCATAAACGGGATGGCCTGAGAACTTGATTCAGTTATCGACACTTCCTGATGCTCTCTCTGACTGAATAATTCTCCGCTCTGTAGGCCTTGTAGCAACGACTTGAAACATCTTGGCATTGTTTAATGGCATAATCCGCGCATGAGCCCTTGGCCACTTCCTCAAAGCATGATGAAGCGATGTTCAGGCATCTTTCGCGGGCCTCATAAAATCCACGAGCACCCTTGAGGGCGACAAAACAGTTGTTAGCGACGTTCTCGCAGTACTCAACTCCGTCCACGCGGCCCATATAGCGTGAGGACGTTCGTAAGCATTCAGAAGAAATGTTTTGAGCAAATGCCGATTGTAAACTTATAAGTGAGGCGATGAGGATGAGGTATTTCATAAGGGCTCCCTGGTTTTTGCTGATTATGCAAGAAACCCCGACGCTTTAGGTGCGTCTGGAAATTTTTTTAGAGCAGATAGTGTTTCCCAACAAACTCAGCTTGGAAAAGTGATGTCTAGTTGCTGGGCCCAAGAAAATCTGGCATTCTGTTTTCATGAACGATTCTGATGCTTCTTACCGTCGATTAGGCGCCCATTTTTTTAGTGAGAATACTCCCACGAAGTGTCTAAAACCTGAAGTGCTACTTTATAATCAAGACCTTGCAGAGGATCTTGGGCTTGCGAATCTCTTTAGCGACAAAGATCAAGGCTCTCAAATCTTCTCCGGCAATAAACCCTTAGGAGATTTTGCACCTCTCTCTTTGGCCTATGCCGGACATCAGTTTGGTCACTTTGTTCCCTTGCTTGGCGATGGTCGCGCGCACTTGATAGCCCAAATCAAAGGGTTTGATCTGCAGCTTAAAGGAAGTGGACGAAGTCAGTTCTCACGTCGGGGGGATGGCAAGTCGGCCTTAGGTCCTGTGATCAGAGAGTTTATTATAAGTGAGGCCATGCATAAGCTTGGTGTGCCCACCACCCGATCACTCGCTGCTGTGGCCACTGGTGAGACCGTTCAGCGCGAAGAGATAAGAGCAGGTGGAGTACTCACTCGTGTGGCCAAGAGTCACCTTCGCATTGGAACTTTTGAATACATTAGTAGTCGTGGCCTAAAAGATGAATTGAAAAAATTGGCCGATTTTACCATTAAAAAATGTTACCCCCATCTGCAAGGGCAGGAAGAAAAGTATCTGGAGTTTTTTAAAGAAGCCTCTCAGTCATATCTCAAGCTCATTGCACGATGGATGGGACTCGGATTTATCCACGGGGTGATGAATACAGATAATTCATCCCTCTCGGGCGAGACGCTTGATTATGGGCCTTGTGCCTTTATGGATGATTTTTCCTCTCAGCGAGTTTTTAGCTCTATCGATCAGCATGGTCGCTATCGCTATTCTCAACAACCTTCGATTGGCCTATGGAATCTCACGTCTCTGGCCCATTGCTTAATTCCTCTTATCCACGAGGATGATCAAACGGCGGTGAAAATCCTTCAGAGTGAATTAGAGACATTGGCGTCCTTTTATGAAACTGAATCAATGAAAGTGATGGGGGCCAAACTTGGAATTGAATCGGCCGGTACTGAAGACAAGAAATTGATTCAACAGTGGTTTGATTATCTTGAAAAGCATCATCTCGATTTTACTCTCTCTCATCTGGCCTTAAAGGATCTATTAGACTCCCAAAAGGCACATTCATTTTTTGTCGACGACGAAGATTTTCAAACTTTTAGAAATGAGTGGACTCAGCGTCTGAAGCTACAAGAAACGAATCGATCCGTTGAACTCATGAATCGTTCAAATCCAATCTATATCCCTCGCAATCATCTTATCGAGCGAGCGATTCAAAATACCTATCAAGGTGATCTTCGTTTTGCCAGAGAGCTTATCGAAGTTTTAAAACATCCATTCACTGAGCAAGAAGGGCGAGAAGAGTTTCGACAGGGGCCAGGGCCGCTGCAACAGGGCTACCGAACTTTTTGCGGGACCTAGTCCACTATCTTTAGACAAAGCTATATCAACCATTTTCCGCAGCTCGGCCTTTCTGAGAACTGTGCTAACGTACAGAAAAAGACCAATTCTGGAGACTCTATGAATTACCCTATGACATTTAAGGCGAGTAGCTCTTCACTCTCAGGCATTTCAACTCATTGGCAGGGAGAGGCCAGCTCTTTTCCGGTTGGGCTTTCCATTCCACCTGAATTTGAAGGACCTGGCGGGGCCTTAAGTCCGGAGGATCTTTTTTGTCTTGCTCTTACAAATTGTTTTCTCGCCACCTTTAAAGTCTATGCACAATATTCAAAACTTTCTTATGGTGAAATTTCTCTTACCTCAGAACTCGTGATTGATTTAGATGAAAATAAAAGACCAGTGATGAAGAAATTTAATTCTTTAGTGAAAATTAATGGAGTCTCTCAAATTGATCGAGCGCTGATGCTGGCCAAAAAGACCGCCCAGTCGGGTTTTATTCTGAATTCTGTGAAGACAGAGTGCCATTTTGAATTTGAGATTCAACCCTAAAGCGAAAGACTGACTTAGTTAAAATGTTTGTAGGCAAGATAGAGATTGATCGCCATTAAGACGAAGGCAGGCAAAATCTTAGGGAGTGGGTCTTTGATTGTGAGTCTCACAATCACGCCAGAGAGCATGAGAGTGAAGAGTCCCGTAATGGCCAGAGTGTAAATGACGGAGTAGTTGACTGGAAAAAGTGACCCCATTCCACCTAAGATTTCAAGAATTCCGGTAAGAATTCTGAAACGTTCAAGTCGGTAGCGCTTAAACTCTGATCGCATATGATCCGTTGTCAGGCAGAGGAAGCCATAGACAATAAAAGCGACACCAGATAAACTAGAAAGGATGAATTGAACTGACATTGATGAATTATAAATGATTTGTTCACAATGTCCTGCTACAAAAGCTCACACAGCAGAAAATAGGAGTCACAATGTTAATGACCAGTACAGTATCCCAATTAATTAAAATCCTCATTTCTAGCTCTGTGCTTTTTGTTTGGGTTGTTCGCTACCAAAACATCGTCGAAGAGTTTAAGCAGTTTCGCTACCCAGGTTGGCTCAGAGATTTAGTGGGTATACTCAAAATTACGTTTGTGATCTTGATCTTAAGTTCAGACCTCGTTCTTGTCCAAATAGGCGCCATTGGAATCGCTGTTCTTATGATCGCTGCTTTGGTCACACACTTTCGTGTTGGTAACCCTTTTGCGAAGATGCTCCCTTCTCTTTCACTCCTCACCTTAAGTCTGATTACATTTAGTCTTTCAAATTAGATAATAAGCTCGTCGGGCCTCCGAAACTCTTGGGCCGAACCTAAGCTGCGTTTTTAAAACGACTCAACCTGGCCTTGATTTGCCAATACTCTTCTTTTGTAATGATTCCGCTATTGTGCAGAAACATGATCGCTTCTTCCATCTGATCTTGATCATAATGCTCACTTGAGTAAAGCGTGATATTGATCGCAGCTATTTTGGTGAATCTAAACTCCTCGTCATCAATCAGCTCAAGCTTATGGAGTTCAAAAGCGTGCTCCATGGTTTTTAAAAACTCTGTGATGAGACTAGGGGCGTGATCCATATTCACCTCGTTGGATATGAGTCCTTTCGGTCCAGTGATCAATAAAACTAACTTAATTAATCTTTAGGTTCCTAGATGAGTAAATCATTGAAATAAGGGTGATGAATTTTTCTTTCCTACATTTTCCCCCTGGCCGTTACGCTTCTGGAAACAACCGTTTCGAGGAGAAAGACGATGGTTTTAGCTTACAATGATTATCGTGAGTTTCTTAAACAAGTCCTTTTAAGTCGCCAAGAAAAGAATAGCCGCTACTCCTTGCGAGCGTTTGCTAAAAGCCTCTCCATCAGTCCTGGTGCGCTCTCAAAGGTATTGAATTCTGTTAATAATCTTTCTCATCAGAAGGCGCTGGATTTCTCAAAGGTGCTTAATATGAACGAGACGGAGACGAATTATTTTTTACATTTAGTGACGATGAATAATCTCACTCGACGTCTTGAAAGGACCCAAGGAACTCCCGTGGTCGAATTAGAAGTCCTTTCCCATTAATTTATTAGAGGAATAGTTTTTTCTATCTTATAATCCTCTCATGAAGCGCCGTCATCTTTTAAAGCTCCTTCTGTTATACCCAGCTTCCAGCTGGGCCAATAGTTTTTTTAATCTATTCTCATTTTTTAAAAAGAAAGAGGAACTTCCTGTGATCACTAAAATGATGCCTATTGATTTTCACTGGCCAACGCAAGAGCCATTTCTTTTTTGTGCCTATCACTTTGATAATTACCCAGCGGGGAATAAAAACATGGGACTAGAGTCGAAGCATTTTTCCGGCCGCCAGATGGGGCAGGACTTTGAATTAAAAGATGGCTTTAGGATTTATCACGGCCAAGAGATACCAGGCTTTCCGGTTCATCCTCACCGGGGCTTTGAAACGATTACCATCGTGAGAAAAGGTTATGTGGATCACGCCGACTCTCTGGGAGCCGCTGGCCGCTATGGAGAAGGGGATGTGCAGTGGATGACGGCCGGGGCAGGGGTTCAGCATTCAGAGATGTTTCCGCTGCTTCACCAAGACCAAGGTAATACACTCGAATTATTTCAAATCTGGTTGAACCTTCCGCAGAAAAATAAGATGGTGCCGGCGGATTTTAAAATGTTTTGGGCCAATGACATTCCTAAAATTGCCACTGATCCAAAAGTTCAAGTCTCGCTTATTAGTGGAGAGTATCAAGGTCAGCGTTTTTATGAGGCTCCCAAGAATAGCTGGGCCCAGGATCCAAATAATGAAGTGAATATTCTCCTCGTGAAAATCCAGGCGGGTGGAACGTTTAAGTTTCCCAAATCAAAAAACAAAACCCAGCGCACGCTTTATTTCTTTGAAGGCAATGGATTAATCGTTAATGAACAAGTGATCCCAGCGAAACAGGCGCTGTATCTTGATTCTGCTCATGAGCTCACTGTCTCGTCTAAAACCGATGGAGCAAAATTTCTTTTGCTTGAAGCAAAACCCATCGGCGAGCCTATTGTGCAGCATGGACCGTTTGTGATGAATTCGCGACAGGAAATTTATCAGACGATTCAAGACTATCAGCGTACGGAGTTTGGAGGATGGAAGTGGCCTCGCCATGACATGATTCATGGATCAAAAATTGAGAAGTTTGCCAAATATCCTGATGGGAGAGTCGTAAGACCAGGTTAACATACTCACATTGACTCATTGATGATAAAGATGTCCTGCTGCCTTTGGTAATTCAAGTAGGAAAGTCGTGTTCGCTCCTTCAACGTATTTTAAGTTACCCCCATTGCGCTGAATGAGACCTCTGACGATGGTCAATCCAAGACCAGTACCTTTCCCTTTTTTTGAGGTATAGAAGGGTTCAAACATTTTGTGTCGAATTTCCTTGGAAATCCCATGCCCAGAATCTGTAATATAGAGTTGGACACGTTCATTTGTTTTGCTTGCTGAGATTTCAATCCATTTCTCTGCCTGCTGATCGATGGCATCAAAAGAATTACTGATGAGATTCAAAATGGCCTGCTCGTACTGTTTTTTGTGACCACTGACAAAAATTTTCTCAATATTTTTTAACCGGAGTTGAATGCCATGGTTCTTGAGTCGTTCTTCAACAAGACCTAGGGCCTCTGAGAGAATATCTTTTAAGGCAATGATTTCTTCGGGAGCCTCTTCACTGCGGCCAATATAGGAACGTAAGTTTTTTATCAGGGTGGTAATCTTTTCTGCACTTTGGTGGATTTGTGTGATGCCCTTCACGATAGTGTCATCTCCCTTTTCATTATTAACTGATTTGAGAAGTTGTGAAGAGCGAGCGAGGATGACAGAGAGAGGGTTACTGATTTCATGGGTGACACCCGCCGCTATCATTTCAAACTCAGAGAACTTTCCAAGGGCATACATGTCACTGGAGGAGCGCTTTTTAAATTCGGATAGTTGATTTTTTAGTTTTTTTATTTCGTTAGATCTCTTAATCAAAAAGCTAAGAAATATAATGTTAAGAAGGGATGAAATGAGGACGAAGATTGTTGGCGCCTTTTCCATAGAAGCATTGTAAAAAAATGTATGGGCGCATGATACTCAATTTTGGCCTAAGAATTTATAACCTACTAACTTCCACCGACTCCTCTGCGATGGAAAGTTAGAAATATTTTCTTTTGTTAGTTTTTGGAACTCTCTTTTCATATTGGCCCTCCTCAGATGTTAAAGATGTAATTCATTTTCTTTTCACTCATGGCATAGGCACACACTCCTGGATCTGAGGTATTATAATCAAGTGGGTTTCTGACTGGGTTGGTGCAAACTCCTTTTTTCGAACCCGTTAGCTTCGTACAAAGCCCACGCACTTTTTGTTTTTCTAGACATTTCTCTTCACAGTTCTCATCGTTTTTGACGATCACACAACCGATTCCGATGGGTGTTGTGACGGCAGGACAGTCTCTGTCCTGCTCGCAACTTACTTCAGCGAATGCGTTAATGGTGAAAAGTAGGACAAAAACGAATTTCAACATACGGCCCTCCTTGGGTCTCTTATTTTCTCCTAAGCAGGATCTATGCCATTGTTTTTGATCGATTTTGGGCCCAAAGTGACACTTTTCTGGAGCTAGATTGACTCTCTTAATTTCAAAAGGTTACCATCACAGGAAGTGCCCTCTAGGAGAAAGCGATGACTCTGCCATTTGCCAAAAAAATTAAAGCGGCCCATATACTTGTGACTTATGAATATGAGACCAAGGATTTAGCTCGCAAGCTAGAGCAGGGTGAGAGCTTTGAACAGCTCGCCAGAGACTTTTCATTATGCCCTTCCTCTGAAGAAGGGGGGCATTTAGGAGAGTTTGGTCGCGGAAAGATGGTCCCTAGTTTTGAGAAGGCGGCTTTTGCTCTTGGGATTGGAGAGGTGTCACCACCCGTTCGTACGTCCTTCGGCTTTCATCTTATCAAGCGTTTAGCCTAGCTTTGGACTGGTAACAATTTTTTTCTCAAGTTACCAAAGCAAATAAATACAATCATAAAAAACAACAGGGAATTCTTATGAAGAGCTTGAAGATGTTTTTCTTATTTTTACTCTTAGGTCTTTCACTCATGGCAGAGGCAAGAGTTTTTGTGATTAAGAAAGGTAACCACTACGCTTCTGGATTACATGCCTCGTTTTTTATTAATCATTCTATGAGTTTCAAGGCGAAGTTTGATGATTCGGCTGAATACTACTTAGGAAATGTGAATCAGTATGATGTGAACAAGCTTTATGGCTTTAGTGATTGTGGTTCGGCCCATCATACTAATTCCGCTCGATTTGGTTTCGTATGGAATGATCAGACACTGAAGCTTGAGATTCATGCCTACGCCTATGCCAGTGGCAGTCGCAATATGAAATTCATCTCAAACGTGAATTTAAATCAATCTTATGACTATAAAATTGTGGCGAATAAATACTCATATGATTTTACTGTAAATGGTAAAACAGTGAGCTTGCCTCGCGGTTGTAAAGCTACAAACGCTGTTGGCTACAAACTTTATCCTTACTTCGGTGGAGATGAAGTCGCTCCTCATGATCTCAAAATTGAAGTGAACGATTAATATAGGAGATTTAGTATGAAGAATAAAATGATTGTTTCAGCACTGTTATCCCTTACTGTTTCTGTTCATTCAGCTTTTGCGAGCGAAGTTTCCGTCTCTTCCATCCAAGATGCACCAGTGACGGTTCGCGAAGTCAAAGGTTCGGACATGGGTCTTTTTCAAGAACGCATGGATCGTTTAACTAAACTCAATGAAGAAGAAATGAGAGAGCAAATCATTCATCAAGCCATGGCACTGGATCAGGCCGTGATAGAAGCGCGACATTCTGGTGTGGCCTCACTTGATGATATAGAAATCCTGGAATTGATGGCAAAATCGGTTTGGGAGTTATCGACGAAAGACCATCTTAAGCGCCGCTTGATCGCGAGAAAATTAATGGTGGTTCCTCGTGCTCTGGCCCAGGGTGTAGGTTATTTAGGCATGGCCATGGGTGACCTCATTGCAGCACCGATTATTTTTGCATCAAAATTTGGCTATAATGCTGCTTCTGGCGATGCAGTGGATGGACGCGTGCTCCTAGGAATTGGGGGAGGGTTAATGGGCGCAGGTGCCGTGGGTATCGGTGAAGCGATCATTCTAGGTTACTCTTTTCCGATCTATATCGGCACGGTTCTGCCTATTCAGTTAACTGTGAGCATGGTCTGTGAAGACTACGAGATTAAAAGTGCCCACACCCGAAAATTTTGTAACAACTATGACAAGAACGGGGAGCTCTTAGATAAAATTGGAGATGCAGGAGAAAAAGCAGGGGATGCAGTCCATGAATGGATCCGGCATCCTTTAAAATCTCTCCGCGTGAAAAAATAAAGTCAGGAAAGGCCCTCGCAAGAGGGCCTTCTTGTTTGATCTTTTTACTCAGTCTAATTAGGTGCTAAGCCTTCAGCCTTTACTTGCCGATAGTTAACTCACATGAAGAAATTTCTTAAATCCGCCTCTATCTTATTAGTTATTCCTAAGCCGTCAGCTCGTACGGGATTGAAAAAAATGCTCGCAGATCTGGGGGCCACCAGTCAACTTGTGGATGCCGCTGTGGATTTTGAACAGGCCAAAACAAAGCTTGAGGCCAATCCAGTGAATCTCGTTTTTATGGATGATGATTTTGAGAACCAGAAGATCATTTTTGATTTGATGATTCTTCAGCAAAAAAAATTACCAGATCCCGCTAAAAGATTTTTTGTTTTGATGGCAGGCCAAGTGAACCCTGAATTTCAAGCCGAATTTATGGCCCATCGTGGTGATCTTATTATCGCTAAACCCTATACGATTGGAAGCTTCACGGAAGCCTTCACCAAGTCACTAGAGGAGCGAGATGCCAAAATTAAAAAAGAGCAAGCCGAAGTCATCTTAAAACAGCGACAAAAAGATAAAGCGATCAAGGTTTTTGGTCCGCTTAAGAATTTGCAGCAAGATATTATGCGTGTCACATCTTTGGATCAGGAATTTGCGGGAGCCTGTGATAATTTTTTTAAGAAACTTGAAAATCAATTTGATGCAAGCTCCATGGTGAATCTCGTCAGTACGGGGATCAAAACAAAAAAATATAGTGAGCTCGATCAATTTGTTGAGGGATGGATTAAAAGTTTTCCTCTTTACGCGGAATCCGTTCCTGATATCACGCGTGTTCTTGTTTATAATCAAAAATTTCATCTCTTAAATGAAATGCTGATTGATGATAAGGCCGCCCGTGTGGCGATGGGGGCCGGTATGGTGGTCGCTTCTTCATTCTATCTCGATCAAGGAGACAAAGTTCTCAGTGTCGAGTTTGCCAAAAAAGGCATCGAGTTTGCTGATTATAAGAAAAGTGTATTGCTCAAGGCGCTTGAAATTATCGTTTCAGCTGGTGAGGTAGGGCTTGCAAAAAAAATCTTTGAAAGTCCAAAAGTTCAGAAGGCCATCAGTGATGATCCTGCCTTGACTGAAGAACTTAAAAAAATGATAGCCTAAACAATTTAGTCGGTCTTTTATCCATAGGTTAATTACCCAACCTCTTTTATAATTTCTCCATGAACTTTAAAAACTACTATCACGAAAAACCTACATCCTCTGTCCGCGCTCTTTTTAAGCGGTATAATAACGAGGATCACAAAATCGCTTTGTGGAATGCTTTTGTGGATTCACAACTGGATGGGGTCATCAATGATGATTTCTCCATTTTGCCCCGTCTGCTTCCGGCCTCTTATTTTCCTGTTATCGAAAAGACCTGTCAGGATATCACCACCTTTCTTCTCAAGGTCATCAGCTTACCTGAAGCAGAGATGAAGGCGATTATTCCAGAAGGGCCAGTGCGAAATTTTTTGATCAATGAGCTGAAAGTGATTAAACATCGAAAAGGGAGAATTTCCGGAAGTTTTCGATTTGATATGGCGATCGTAGGAGAGCCGAATAAAAATAATCCTCCAAAACTTTTAGAAGTGAATGAAATTGGTTTTGATGGGTTGGCCCGTTCTACATTTTTTCAAAATACTCTGCTGTCGCTGATTCCCGAATTAAAGAAGAAGACCATCGCTCTTGATACGGCCGCAGCTGAAGTTCGTAGCATGAATCGCTTGGGCAAAGACATCGTTCGCCTTCAGTATGATTGCTATAATTGGGATGAAGAGGTGTTGCGCCTGAAAGCCATGGATATGGGAAGTCGTTTGCATTTGATCTCACCCACTCAGTATGATTGTGAGATTGATAAAAAAGACTTTCCCCTTTTAGAGAGAAGGCCATTCACCTTCTTGAAAGAGGGCGTGAGAGTCGGTAAAGATTTACATCCAGATGCTTTCAATATGAGTTTTGCCTTCACAATCGAAGAGCTCATTCGTGATCAAAAGCTTTACTTGAACATGATTCGCTCAAAAACTCCACAGTACGGACCTTTACTGACAAGCCTTGTGGCCTCTAAGAATGTTCTCATTATGCTCCATGATGAATCTCTTCGACGCAAACTTTTGGGAAGTTCAAAAATCCTGAAAGATTCTATCCTACCGGCTTTCCCTCTGGCCGGGGCCGCTGATCACGTGCGTGCTCAATCACAAAATTATGTGATCAAGCATGTGGATGGTTGCGGTGGTGAGCAGGTTTTTATGGATCAGGAAATGCTCAAGTGGATCAAAAAAATTCCTAAAAACCGTCATCATGAATGGGTGGTTCAGCAAAAAACACGTCTCAATACGATTGATGTGAATGGTCTTCTTTCCCGTAACAAACGAGTGATTTCTGACCTCGGTGTTTTTGTTCATTACGATTGGCAGGATGGAAAGTTTACTCATTTTGAAGTGGGAGGACTTATGTGCCGAGGAACAAATAAGGGGCTGAAGGTCAATGTCAGCAGTGGCGGCCTGCAGGTCGCTGTCATGCTAGAGAAGGGTGTTTAGATTAATTTATGAAAAGAGAAAACGATCAAAGTGCCCCCTCAGATGCTCTTCACAATTGGTATCCTGGTCATATGGCCAAGGCGCTACGTGAAATAAAGCAAAAATTAAAAATGGTAGATATCGTTCTTGAAATTCGTGATGCCCGAGTGCCTATGGCCTCTGGAAATCGAAATCTCAATGAAAGTTTGGGACAAAAACCAAAGTTGATTATTCTCAACAAGGCCAACCTTGCAGATGCTTCTCAGCTTGAGCAGTGGAGCAAGTGGTTTGATGAGCAGAATGCGCCTTATCTTTTTATCGATTGTTTTGATAAAGTGGCGATGAAGAAAGCGATTTCGATGGCGAGAAAAATTGTCGAAAAGAATCGCAAGGATTGTAATCCTGATTACGTGGAGACCAAAACCAAATTAAAAATGATGATTGTGGGGCTTCCCAATACTGGTAAATCAACAATTATCAATCAGCTGGCAAACAAAAGTGCCGCCAAGGTGGCAGATAAACCGGGTCAAACGGTGCTTCAGCAATGGATCGTGGTTGATAAAGATATTGAGCTCCTTGATACACCGGGAGTGATGCCTCCAAGGATTGATAAACCTGAACATGCACTGTGGTTAAGTGCCATTCATGCCATCCCAGATGATATTGCAGGTGAGGAAGACACGGCGATTTTCATTATCAAGCATTTACTTAAAATTCAGTCTCAAGTGTTTTTGGAGCGCTTCAAGTTGGAATCGTTTTCTCTGACAGTGGATGAGGTCCTTCAAAAAATCGCTATGCTTAGAGGCTGCCTGAAACAGAAAGGTCTTCCTGATTTAGATCGAGTCTACAAACTGGTGCTGGCCGAGTTTCGCAAAGGGGAGCTTGGGAAAACCTGTTTTGGAGCTCCTCCTAAGCTTTCTCGCTGAAAGGCTCGCTACCGATCACATATTTTAGAATATCTGTTTGCGTGATTATTCCTACTAACTGATAGTGATCATCAATAATAGGGAGTGCATTTATTTTTTCCTGAAGCATGATATGGGCAATGTCGGGAATTCGCGCCGTTTGCATCGCCACTATAATTTTTGGAACCATGATTTTTTCACAGCTATCACTCGCTTGCGCCATGAGAAGTTCCCGGTCAGAGAGAAGTCCGACAAAAGTGGCATTTCCCTCAACCACAACCAAATGCCTGAAGCCAAATTTTTTGAGTTCCTTGATCGCCTCATCAATCGGGGCTGTTTTTTGAATGGAATGAACCGGGGAGCTCATAATATCTTTGGCGTAAATGCGTTTTTTGGCGGTTTCAAACGACTTTGACTGATGTTGATAGGCACTAATGGATTTTGAGGGAGGGTGATGAGTTTCACTCATCTGAACATGGGGGTCACCTACACTCTGAGTTTTAAGGCCTTCTACGGAGTTTACGGGAGAAATTTTCTCGTGCCAGGCATCGAAAGCTGGTCGGACATAGGGAGTGAATTGGCCTTTAAAGGAAACAAGAAAGCTCATAAACCTATTTTAGATCTAGGAAGGGTTTAATTGAAGGTGGTATTTTTTACATTTCTTCCCCTTCTGAAGCCTTTTAATGAGAGAAACTCTTATGTCAGAATTTACGACCTTTTCGTTTTCAAAAGAACTCCTTCAGAATATTGCTGAAGCCGGATACTCATCTCCCACACCGATTCAATCCTTAGCGATCCCTCTGATTCTTCAAGGAAATGATTTATTGGGGATGGCGCAAACCGGGACAGGGAAAACGGGGGCTTTTGCCCTGCCTATCCTCCAAAGACTTCTCGAGCGTCCTCGGCCCTTAATCAAGTCTCTGCCAAGGGTGCTGATTGTGACACCGACGAGAGAACTTTGTCTGCAGGTCCAAAGTGTCGTTGAGACCTTTTCACAAAATCTTGAGGTCAAAAGTTTTGCTATTTTTGGTGGCGTGGAGCAAGAGGAGCAAGTGAAGCGCTTGCGGCTTGGTCTAGATATCGTGGTGGCCACCCCTGGCCGGCTTTTAGATCTGATACAACAAAAGCAGCTCAAGCTAGAAAGTGTGGAAATATTTGTACTTGATGAAGCCGATCGCATGCTGGAGATGGGATTCATCGATGACATTCAAGAACTCATTCGACTGCTGCCTGCTCAAAAACAATCCTTGTTTTTCTCGGCTACGATGCCGCCAGAGATTGAACAGCTCGCAGATCGAATTCTTAAGCATCCTAAAAAAGTTTCGGCCACCAAGGCCTCAACGGTGGCAGATAAGATTGAGCAAAAACTGATTTATTGTAAAAATGCCGATAAATTTCAACTCCTCAAAAAGATTCTTAAGGAAGATGAAGTTGATCGGGTCTTAGTTTTTACTAAGACTAAGATAATTGCTGACAGCGTGGTTGAGTACCTGGCGCAAAATCGTACCGCCGCAAAGACCTTTCATGGCGATATGAAGCAAGCTGAACGGGAAAGAGCGTTACATCTCTTCAAAGAGGGAAGTATTAAAGTCTTGATTGCTACGGATATGGCCGCTCGAGGCATTGATATTGAGGGCATTACTCATGTCATTAACTTTGATCTTCCGTTAAATGCCGAAAGTTATGTTCACCGGATCGGAAGAACCGCCCGCTCAGGTAAAGCAGGTGTCGCAATTTCCTTTTGTGATGACACAGAAAAGGGTATTCTGTCTAAAATTCAGCAAACCATTCAGATGATTATCAAATCTGAAAAGTTTGAAGGAAAACGAGAAGTTTTAAAATTCAAGGCGACTGGTCTGAGAAAAGTAACGCCTCCCACTCCTGGGAAGAGCCAAGAAAAGACCGCCTACCTGGATCACTCCAAGCGACAGGCCCCTTTGAAAGAAGGTGAGAAGCGAGTTCACCCAGGATTTAGAAATCAAAAGAAGAAGAGGAAATAATAATGGAAGATGGGTATTTTTTAAGTGATGAAGATAAGGCGAAGATGGAATCTCTCAAAAATGAGCTGAAAGACTTGAAAGCTGAACATAAGATGTTTGCCGCGAACAAGGGTGGGCTGACTCCTGAGCAAAGGGAGAAGTGGAGAGTGAATTCACAGCGCACCAATCAAGTGTATATAGAAATGAAAGATTTAAGACATAAAAATGTCCTAGAGGCCGGTCGATAATGGAAACAATTGATAATATGTCATGGAATGAACTAGGTCTTTCTGAGCAGATGCTCAGTCTCATCGAAAAAACGGGATACAAACATCCTTCTCAAGTGCAGGCGAAAACAATTCCTCTGGCCCTCAAAGGTTTGGATGTGCTCGTTTCCTCACAAACCGGAAGTGGGAAAACCGCGAGCTTTGTGATTCCAACGGTTGAGCGCTTTAAAGAAAAAAATGGAACTTACATTCTCGCCCTTTCCCCGACGCGAGAGATTGCTCAGCAAACGGGTGAAGTGTTTGAAAACTTCGCTAAACCCTTCGGGATGAAGGTCGTTGTGTGTATTGGAGGAGCAAGCCTAAGTGAAGAGAAAGAGGCCCTGGCCTCATCTCCCCATATTATTGTGGCGACTCCCGGTCGCCTTTGTGATCATCTTGAGCGCGGGAATGTGTGGCTGGATTTTATCCAGTGTCTGATTTTTGATGAAGCCGATAGAATGCTCGAAATGGGATTTGCTAAACAGATTGATCTCATCAGTGAACAGATTCCTAAAGAGCGTCAGACTCTGATGTTATCGGCGACCTTTGCCCCTGCGGTGGAAAGGCTTGCTCGCAAAGCGATGAATCATCCTGAACAAGTGCTGATTGAAAAAACGGCGCAAACGATTCCAAAAATTGACCAGGAACTTTTCTGGATTCCAGAAGAGAGAAAACTCTCTCAACTGATTCGAATTTTACAAAAAGAAAAAGGCACCGCCTTTGTGTTTGTGAATTCCAAAGAGAAAACGTTTCAGCTAGCGCGTTTACTGATTAATAAAGGCATCACGGACGTTACTTACATTCACTCGGATCTTCAGCAAGAGCACCGTGAGCTTGCGGTTTCTGATTTTAAATCAGGAAAGCACAGAATCATTATTGCGACTGATGTGATGGGACGAGGAATCGATGTCGATGATGTCGCGCATGTGATTAATTATGATGTGCCGAAAGAAGCTGCTGATTACATTCACCGAATCGGACGAACGGGCCGACGTGGTCAAACGGGTTATGCTTCGACTTTTGCCATTCCTGGAAAAGATGATAAGGCGATCGCTGCCATCGCCAAGCTTCGTGGTGTTGAGGCCCCTCGTAAACCTGAACCAGGCCAGCGCCCTCAACAATCCTACCGGCCAGATCAACGAAGATCAGAAGCTCCTCGTGGACCAAGAGGGCCAAGACCACCAAGGCCTGAGCAGCGCTCAGAAGCGCCAAGAGCTGCACAAGTGGCTCCTAAGGCCGTCGCTGCTCCAGCACCTGCGCCAGTGAAGTCAGAAGGATTCTTGGGGAAAGTGAAGAAGTTTTTTAAATTTCTTTCCTGAGCCCTTTGACGTGTGATCGCTAGGAGTTGCTTCTTGGGATCTCAAAATAAAAGGTACTCCCTTGGCCTACCTTGCTTTTGACTCCAATGTGGCCTCCATGCAACTCAATAATTCCCCTCGAAACATTGAGACCAAGGCCCAGACCATTGGCCTTAATCGTCAAAGGTGTTTTTCCGCGAGAGAAAGCATGAAACAAATGCTGAAGAGTTTCATCGGAGATGCCTGGACCATGGTCGGTGACTGAGACCATTATTTTTTTTGGGTGGGTTTGAAGTGAGATATCAATAGCAGAATTTTCAGGAGTGTATTTCATCGCATTGTCGAGCAGGTTAGATAACACTTGAGTGATGCGGATTTGATCGATAGAGGCCTCTTCCCATTGTCCAGTCACTTCAAAATGAAAGGGTCTTTTCTCATCTAAAACTCTGAAATCATCGACGCATTTTTTAATCAGTTCACTCATATTTGTCGGTTCGATTTGCAGGGTTAATAGCCCCCTTTCTAATCGCGACACATTTAATAAGTCATTGATTAAGCTCTTGAGACGTGCTGTGGATTCTTTGAGTTGTTTTATTTTTTTAGCATCGATGATTTCGCCACGATCAAAGCTTTTCTGCAACATATCTACGATGAGAAGAATGATGGTCACCGGTGTTCTTAATTCATGTGCCGCTGTATCCAGAAATTTAGATTTCATGTTGGCGAGTTCTTCCGCATTGTTTTTGGCCTCTAATAATTCCAGCTCTAGTCTTTTACGTTCCGTAATATCAGTGGCGACTCCACCAATACCGATGATCGTTCCTGTATCATCTTTAATAGGGAATTTAGAGGTCATCACTTGGTTTTTATTTTTTCCTGATTTGTTTTCAATTTCCTCTTCGAAGTATTTTGTTATCCCTTTTGTCATGATTTGGTAGTTGGATTGCTCTAGCCTCTGTGCCACGTCTTGGGGGAAAATTTCAAAAATAGATTTTCCCGCCATTTTCTCTTTTGAGCTATGGCAAAAATCGGCCAGGGCCTTGTTGACCAAGGTAAAATGATTTTTTGCATCCAAGGCAAAGATATGCGAAGGGGTGCTGTCGATGATATTTCTCAGTAGTTGATCATTTTCTCTTAATTGTCTTTTGGCGAGCACATAGCGAGTTGTTTCTTGGAGAACGACCAAGGCCCCTCCAATGGTTTGATCCAATTTTCGAATGGGACTGTAGCAGAGCGTGAAGTAGGTTTCTTCCGATGTCCAATGCCGATTAATCCTAAAGAGTTGATCTGTGAGATGGGTCGACTCCCCATGCTTGAGGACTTTGTCAAAGATAGGCCGATTAAAGTGCCAAACCTCGGGCCAGATATCTTTGGTGGATTTCCCCAAGGCGTCAGGGTGTTTATGATTGATGATACTTTTATAACCATCATTATAAATAAAGATCAGCTCTTCTCCCCAGAGAATGGCCATGGGGAATTTGCTTTCTAATATGATGTTTGTCGTGATTCGCAGTTCTTCTGGCCAAGACTCAAGAGGGCCAACGGGAGTTTGCGACCAATCGAATTGACGGATCAATTCGGGCATTTCACCACATCCCACGGGGAAATAAGCTGAAGGGTGTAGGGGATCAAAATTGTTTTGAGAGATGGATAGGCCCTGATTCATAAATCCCTCCGAAAGAGGGGATTATTGCAAAGTCAGGGCCATGAAATCATTAAGATAAATTTATGGTTTAGGTAGCAGACAACCGGCCTTTTTTAAGTCAAGGCCAAAGGTCTCATTCAAGCAAGAGTAGATAGTATAAGTCTGCTGTCCGTACGAAATACCTTGTCTCACCGTGATGGTTCCATCCGTTGAAACTTCACACGGATTATCCATCGTACACTTTTCCCCGCTGTCATTTCCCGTATTGTTAATACCAATCACGCTGCGAGTGTTTCTTTCAATAATAGGTGAGCCAGATGTTCCATGTGTGGTGTCGCAAGCATCGTTGTAGCGAAGGGAGTCCACCCATGTATAAGCATCTTCTTTAAGCTTGGGAATAAAAGCTTCAATCGAGCAGTCCCAACCTTTCTCCCAGTAACCGGAGATGATTTGCATTTCGGTATTTTCAGTAGGGTGAGTCGAGGCAAGAGTGAAGGGCTCGATACCAAATTGATCCTTAATATTTTTATAAGTGAGTTCAAGCTCGTAGAGTGAGACGTCTGTATCAGTCATGGTCGCGAAGAGAAATTGCGTGGTGCTGACACGGTGAAGATTCATGTTCGCATCAAAAATCCCAACGGATCTTTTCACTTTTTTATTCACCAGAACTTGACCAGGCTTAATAAAAACACCACCCGGAAGATCGGCGCAATGACCGTTAGTCATGATGACAGCTTTATTGGTCTCAGGGGCCCCTTCAAAACGGATTAAAGCACCAGAGCAGTTTGAAAGTTTCACGATCCCTTCAAAATCAAATTTGTTCAAAGCAAATGATTTGTCTGACAGGCGTTCAATGGCGCGAGTTGTTTCGACAGGAAGAGCAAAGGCCTGAGCCGATGCTAGCATAAGAAGACTGAATAAAAGTTTTAACATGGGAAAACCTCCAAATTGAGGTTTGCATCATGTCCTAGGTCAGAGGGGAAAGGCAATAAGAAGATGCGATCAGCTGATAAATACCAGATTTTTTTAGTAGAGCGAGCTTAACTTTCTCTTAACACACAAAACGAAGATTCTTTTTTAAGATTTCATGGCTGGTTGGGGATCCAGATATCTTGATCTGGACCCCTTCTCAGCGCCAAAGATTTTATTTCGGTATCGTAAATTGTCCTGATTGATTCAACGGCAAATTCGCTCCCCCTGATGAAGACATTCCAATCGCATAAACGATTTTCTTGGCGTGGGTCTGGGCTTGCAAAGGAGTTAATGTGTACTCCCACCTAAAGCCCGTAATGTCCGGAACTCCACATTCAAAGGCTACAGCTGCTTCAGATGTTTTGTTTGCCTGAACTGTCACAGAGAAAGGTGGACTTGAGAAAGCTGGCGCGCGAATAAGTGGTGAGACCGGTAGAGCATTCTTAATCGTGAGTCCAACATTGATTTGTGAATTCTTACTGTAGTCACAGGCCCAGCCTCTGATTTTCACCGACCCATCAGCATTTTTTGTGACAGCATCCACATAGCCTTTCACATTTGGAGTAGGGTCATTGTTACAGTTTAATAATGTTGATTCTGATTTGTAGCGAAGAGCACTTCCGTAACCATTGTTCGCAGTAATGAACTCATAGGGAATGTGGGGGATGAGTCGAAAATAAAAATCATTTCCATTTGAAAAATACGCACTCGTCGTTGAAGAGCTGAGAGCACTTAATGAATTGACTGAAGGAATATTTTCCAGATAACAGTTCGATCCTTGGCCCGTGACTTTCGTCACTGGGATGATGGGATTTGCAATTTCGGAAGTCACCCAGAAGCGAGGGCTTTTCAGGTTGGCCAGCATGAGTTGATACGAAGCACTCATCGTATTGGCCAGGGCGACCTTGTTTCCTCCGATTCGTGGATACCCATGAATTCCCAGAAAATAATTCCAAAAAGACATCGGGACTGACAAGGCGCCATCATTTCGTTGGGCCACAAACGGCATAGACCATGGGTTTGGATTTCCAATTCCATCAAACAGATGCAGCTGAGATTCAGTGTAAGTGCTAGGACATTTTTTGAATGTATAAAAACTCATGCCACCATCGACGCAGCCAGATTGAGCGTGGGCCCCTAAGGACATTTTTCCAACGAGCATCCCTCCCGGAATTCCTGTAAAAGTTCCGTCCACATCTCTGAGACTGACGTTACCATCGACGCCTTGAGCGCCGACATTTGTTTCATCAAGCATAAAGGCACGATGGATCGGTTCCGGATGAAAACTCACTCGACGAGACATATTCGTGAGCCGTTCTGTTCCACCCGTCACACCTAAAGGGATAGGAGTCACATCAAGGCCTGAGCTTGAGTAGAGTTTTTGAGTGGGGTAGTTGAGAAAATCAACGCGGTCGAGTTCAAAAGGTCCATCGTATTGAATCAGACCTGTTTGAAGATACCGATCCCCTCGTGAGCCTGAGAGGGCGAGTATTTGATCTTGTGAATAAAAATTTTGGCTGCGGCCAATGATGGAAGCGTTTTTGACAATTTGATTGTAGGCAAGCCAGTAGTGCCAGCCGTTGTCAGCAGAAATTCCTCCATCAAAGACGGCGGTGTATCCTCGAAAATAAACTCCCGATAATTTGTTGCGAAAGCTGGTGAGCTTTTTGAATTGGGCCACGGCCGAGGGTTTGTAGTAAACCGGCTCTAACACTCGATCCAGAGGATTGAGAGGGTTGTTGGCCGAGGTGGTACTTTTGGCCCCGTCCCAGGTGAATCCGACTTGGGCCGAGTGGGCCGTGTTACTTTCAAATTTTAACGTATTCTCTAAAATCGGATGTCCTGTCACCACTCCATGTTCATCGTGCGTTTCATTTTCATAAGACATCCAAAACCCAACACCCACGGACCCTGAGGCGACGTTATTGATGATGGTATTTTGAGGATGGCTAATCCAAAAAACGGAGACGTTGGGAAAGCGACCCTGAGCTTCCCCGCCAATGATTTTATCAGACACGAGCAATGTTTTTGAAAGGTAAGGATAATTCGATTTGATACCCAGGTTATGCGAGAGAGTATTATAAACTTCTTCGCCATCTTCTAAAAAATACCCGTGACCTTTAAAATTATAACAAACGTTATTGTGAACCAAGGTCTGATTCGTTTCATGAACGGTCACACATCGCTGAAAGCTGTGATGGATACTAGAGTTTTTAATAAATTGCCCGGGAGCATTGTCCACGAGATGCCAGTGAAAAGGGTAGCGACCTAAAATTCCCGCTTGTCCCATGTGATAAAACTCAGCACTGTCCACATAGGCCTCGCCTCCTTTCATCACCATCACATGGCCACCGACTTCGGCATTAGGGCTAGATTGATCTAAAGGAATGGCCCCTGCGCTTTCATCTGGAAGAATCCGAATATTTCGGGAAAGATTGGCCACTTCTGCTCTGAGATCCAGCTTCACTTGCCCGTTATAGGTGCCTTGATAGGTTTCTACCACACCGAGATGCTTATAGGTCACAGGACGATTGAGATTAATTTTATTTCCTTGGATCGAAACAATTGTGAACGCTTCAGCTTCCTCTGGTGAATAAGATGTTGGCCCCACCACGATTTCATCACCCACATCCCAGCCTGGGCCCATGGCATTGGCAACCTGAGGGGAAAGGGTCCTGGCGGTGCTGGCCTCCAAAGAGACATCCAGCGTTTGATCATCTTTTCTGATCATCATCGAAGGCAGGAGAATGAAGGTATCACCCGGATTGGCAGTGGCGGCCAATTTTGTCCAACCACTTTTTCTTCTTTGTCCTGTGAGGATGAGTTTTCCGCCATTGTTGACAACCAGAGAGCGGTAGGAGTCAGTCGTCTTGGGATCGTAAAAACCGGGCCGCAAACTGAAAGAGATCTTTTTTGAATAGGGATTAAACTTCGTTCCACATTGAAGAAGTCCATTCACATAAATCGCACGGGCCTTGATCACAATATCGTTTTGGGCGAGGTTGGCATCACAGTGAAGTTGACCATTGATAATGAGAGTATCTACGGTCACACTCTGATCAATGTAGGCCACTTCGTTGGCCCGAATTTCAACAGTCAGGGGAGGCAGATCTACGGGGATTCCACCTGGACGGTGGCCAAGGGGTTCAACGATCGGTTGGGAAGCGGCCACAATTTCTGAAAGAGCAATGCCCGTTCCGCTTTGATAAGGAACTTCATAACTGGCACCAGGTGAAACAAAGTTTACAAAAAGAAAAGCCGAAAGCCCGAGAACAAAAAGGGAGCAGGCGATGAGGAATTTTCGTAGATTTTTCATTTAATAACTATCGGGTCTTTTAGGACTTTTCTTAAGCGGAACGGGGGCAAGGGCCGGTAGAGGTTTATAGGTTTTAAAATAGAAAAACAGGCTATTAGGCCCGTCTTTGGAGGCCAGAAGCAATTTGGCCCGCCAACGCATTTCGGGCAGCTCACAGGCCGGGATATAAAAGTCTCCCTTAAAATGCAGCTTCTCTTGGAGTGAAAGGGATGGGCGGATATAGCCCATATTGGTCTCCGTTCCTTCAAAGTCTACCGCCTCTGGAATAAGGTCTGAGCCGGCAGGGGCCGTGACGTGAACTTGGTAAGATTTTTCTGCTTCAATTGGTAAAGGGGAGAGTGAGACCTCAAAACCATTCAGCTCGCAGGGACCTTTAGATAAATCACAGTTCGGATTCTCCCCTAACACAGGAGTGAGTCGATTCTGTCGATGTTTAGCATAAACTGGAGACATGCCTGCTGCGCGAACATAGGCAACTTTAAGTTCATCTGGGGAGGCATCATGCTTGAGAGAATTCACCCAAACCCCATTTTGATTGATGACAAAAATTTGCGTGGTGTGATCAATGATAAGATCATCAGCGGTTTTGCCAGGGTAGAGTTTGTAGGTGGCCCCAAAGAGCTTCATGATTTTTTCTAAATTGGCCTCGGAATCCGTGCCGGCCCAAAAGGATGAGGAGTATTGCGAAAGCCTCTCTTTGAGAACATCCAAGGTGTCTCGTTTGACGTCTACACTGACAAACAACACTTCAACTTTGCTCTTATCTTCATCGGGAAGATCTTTCACCATCCGGTGCAAGTGGCTTAAAGTCAGTGGGCAGATTTGAGGACAATGAGTGAAACCAAAAAAGAGGAAAAGCACTTTCCCACGATGGGCCTGAGTCTGAAAAACGCCACGAGTGGTAGGAATTGAAAAGTCGCCTCCCCGGGGTCCTTTGATATCTTCCTCGGCTTGTTTTTGACAGCTGATAAAAAAAAGTAAAAAAAGAGGCCAGAGTGATTTCATCATGAGCTTTAATCTTGGTTTAAAGGGTGTCGGCTTATCGGAACTTTGCTTGCCAAGATAAGTAAAGTCTTTCACTCAAGAAAATGGGCCTAGCTGCCGATAGACTTCTTATGAAGTTAGGCCTTCTCTTGATTTTGATTTTAGGGCCATGTTCGGTTTGGTCCCAGGCCAAAAAGAAAACCCCTGACCCCTGTGAGAGTGATTTTAAATCTCCCGCTTGTATTGATCAAATTGATAAACTGATCTTTTTTTCACAACCACCTCGAGGCATGGACAAGTCCATCAGTAATGGCTCTTACCTCGAGGGCTATTTTATGAAATATGGAGCTGAGGGATTTTTCACTCAACGGCATGAGCAAGCCCAGTCCATTTTATTGGATCAGCTGATGTGGGATTCAAAGCATGATGATCTGACACGCAAAATTCTCTTGGATTTCCCCAAGGATCGAGTCGTCAATGGTCGATCTCTTTATCAAATTGTCCTGTCAGACTTTCATATCAACTCTTTTGATAATCACTCATCTGAGCGATATCTTAATTTTGCCCATCTTCTTTTTCCTGAGAATGGGAATGCTGAATTTTTAACCACCAAAGAGGCCTATGGATTTCCCTGGAAAGATCCCAAATTTATGGGGGGCTATTTAAAAGATGTTCAGGAGAAAATAAAACAAATCGATGACAACAATGCCTTCTTTCCAACGAAGTACCACTTAGAATCTCGCGACGCTTTGATCGCTCTTTCAAAGCAGCTAGAAGAAGTGGCCAAGATTCCGGAAAAAGTCTGTGAGATCAATTCAGCTGCTGACTACCATACCTGGAAAGAAAAATATGGAAACATCCTCGATTCGGCGAGCTTTGATGTCTTAGGTTGCATGATTAAGAATGGAAAATTGCAAGTCGCCATGGAGCTGATGAAAGAGAATGGTTATCAAAAAGAAAAAATAGCAAGCTACTTTGAGCAGCTTAAAAAAAACGCTGGGAATAATCCAAAGTCCTTAGAGATGGCGGCTTACCTCTTAGAAGTGTCGGCCAAGGATAAAATAGATCTGAATTTAAAAGCTAATAATTGGGACTTTCAAGTTGTGAACTCCTCACTCCCTTATCTGATGAAGCATCCTGAAATGCAAGTGCTCGATTGCCAATACCAGTACAATAGTCGCGAAACAACCATCGGCAATCTCGCCAATGATTTGCAGCTGGTTTTATTCAAACAGGCCTACTCATTGATGGAGAAAATTTTAGCGCAAAAAGATCCCCATCAAAAAGAAGTCTTACTTGCTGATTTCATCGAGATTTACAAAACTCATATTGATTTATCTCACGTCCATCCCCAAACAGGCAAAACCATGCTTCATCTGATTGCTGAGGCAGGTGATAAAAAAGTCTTTAGCGAATTGATGAAGGTGGACCCGTATCCAGAGTCTCTGGGAGTGAGTGAGAAAGATAAAAATGGTCTCACCCCTATGCACTACCTTCTGGCCCAGAAAGATCGGCCTCATCTGGAGTTAGCGAT
>CANFNX010000024.1 GCA_947448495.1 Bacteriovoracaceae bacterium
AATCGAGGCGTCTCCACGAGGTTTATAATAATGATAGAGAAAGATAAACGTTTTAAGTGGTTCATGGCCAAAGAGAAGTCATTTCATTTGTTTTATAATTGAGATAGGAGTTAATATGTCGAATTCATCAGTTACATTAAAAGCAGAAGGCGAGGTTCGTAATTTAAATATATCTGGCTCTATTGATGAAAGCTTTGATTATCAAAATCTCATTACAAGCCCCGGGACAATCTACAATATTGATTTCAATGACCTAAAGATGATTAACTCTTGTGGTATCAGAGAGTGGATTCGTTTTATAGATAAATTAGGTCCTAACCTCCAAATTAATTATATGAATTGTCCTCACATTATCATTTTGCAGATGAATATGGTGGCCGGCTTTCTTACTGCTAACGCAAAAATTCATACTTTTTATGCTCCCTACTTTTGTGAAGAATTGGATGAAGAGCATCACATCTTGCTCAATTCAAGTGATGTCGTAAATGGCAAGGCGCCTGTTCAAACCATCAAAGTCGATGGTGAAGATGTGGAGCTTGAGTTTGATGCGATTGAAGAGCAGTATTTTAAATTTATAAAAAAACAGCGTGCTTAGATGAGAGAGGTGAAGTTTTTCACCTCTCCAATTATCAAATCAGTTGATTTTATCTGTTACCGTTAACTGGCCCTTTAGGCTTTTGAGCGATGACATTCTTAAATTCTGAAGCCTGACGAGTCGCCCCGTGTTCACGGCGAAACATTTTTTTTATGGATGTATCGCTTTGGGCGGTTTGGCGGAAACTATCTGCGATTTTAAGACGATCTGCACACTTGACACAGATCCATTCAGCTTCTGTTGTCGGATTTCGATGATAGTAGAGTTCAACATCAGGTAGCACCTGTTGGCACTCTTCACAAAAATTTCGCTGAACCTGATGTGAAACAGATTCAGTCATTTTCTTCTTGGATATCTGCTCTCTTTCATTTTGCTCTTTAGGATTTGCTGTTGGTTTTAAACCCGCTTTCAATAGAGCGTCTTTCATTGTTCCCATTTTGCACCTCTGGAAAAATCATAGCAAATTTTCACTTACTCGTGAATGAAAACTCTAAAAAGTTGTAAGTTGAACCGTCTAGTCGGATATTGGGCATGAAGTTTTGGGAAACTCCTTCCCACTCACCATTGTCCATATTTTATTTATAATCAAAGGAAATACAAAAGGACTTCTTATGCAAAGGTTTAAAACCGTTTCTTTATTGATGTGTCTTATGGCGATGCTCTCACAAGCTTATGCTCAGCCAAGTGTAGGGGATGAATATATCGAAGATATCCGCAGTACTGATATAGGCCCCGTCCAAAAAGCTCTCAAGGAAATTGTTGGTAAAGAAGTTGAAGTGACGGCCGATTGGAAGTCATTTCAAAATTGTAGCCTTAATGCTGCCCAAGAGTTAGGTGCAGATATCCAGATGCTCCCAGGTACATTTACAAAACTCGTAGAGGACAAGGACGCGGGAGCGATTGTTAAAAAAGACGTTAAAAAGTTTATTTTTAAAAATAACGATAAGCTCAAAAAACCTGAAGTCTCTTATGCGAAAGGGACAATCACCTTATCCGGACACTTCTTGGTGATGAATTGGGGAGCCGTTGATAAAGGATTATCTGAACTCATTAAAGAGAAAATCCTAAAAAAATAAAAATCTCTCTACGCCTGCTGTTTATTCAGCAGGCCGGTTAAACATTTTGTGTAAAACTGGTCTTTTTAAAAGCAAATCCTCTTCTCTTCGTTTTTCTAAAACATCATATTTCTCTTGAGGTAATAAAGGAATTCCTCGTGATTGGATGGATTCTTCGTTTGCGATTTTGAGGCTTTTTTGTAAAAGCTCACCAATGGACTCCAAGACCCCAAAATAGCCAATCAGTTCTCGAGACATATTCATGGGAAGCTTGTTCTTGACGTAGATTTTCAGGAGCGGAGTTCTGCGCATCACCCATACAATATTTCGATAGAATCTGGATTTTCTCGAAGATGCATTTTTCATTTTGTAGCCAAAATGATCGACCCAATTATACATGGCCTGGAGAACAGCATCTTTTTCATGGGAATCATTTATCCGATTGGCATCTCTCCATTCGGCAATAATATTAAATCTTGGATCAATTTCAAGATCGGCGGGTATGAATGACTCTTGTGTACTGATCCCAAGGTCATGGACAAAAGTCGATTTTCTAAGTTGGACACGATTTTTTACAAACGGTATCTGAACCTGTCCTTGGGAGACTTTTCCAAATGACCAAGAAATGATTTCTGAACAGAAGAGATTTTGATCCTCACTCATATCAAAACCAAAATCATAATTAATATTGCCAGTTGTTTCAGAGGCTTTTTTGACATGTTCAAAGGCGTATTTTGCAGCCGCGGCTGCCAGCTTTTGATCATCGAATCTATAAATCATGGTACGAAAATTGGAGTCTTTGATATGATCATCCAAATGGCGAACAATCGATCCCACTTCAATATGGGCCTCAACTGTCCAGATTTTTCCCTCTTCGTCCTTATACACAATACTGAGATGAGAGAATTGAGTGTCTTCTTCACCTAGTGATGCAATCGCCGCTGACGTAAAGGCATTTCCACGGGAAAGAATAAGGTCACCACTTTGAAGGTCTGATTTAAGTTGGAAATTTTCCAAACCTTGCGCCTTGTGAACATGGGGATTGTCCTCTGTAAACGCTGAAGTCGGGAAAAGAATTCCCTGGCCATGACGAGCATAACTTTCTTCAATCATGTCCTCAGTTTGTCTGATTGAGCGAAAGGCACCTCTCAAAGAGCGAGCGCAATCTAGTGAGAGTTGACCTTGTTGATAAAAGCTTCGCATCTTTTTATGGAGGCTTAATTTAAAATCCCACAGTTCCTGCGAGAGCGCCGGATAGCTATATTCAGAGAACTGTTGTAGGTAATTTTGAGCACTAAGGGAATTCAATGTACTTTGAACTTTCTTTGTATCAACGATGCAGCTTTCGGGTGAAAAGTTATCCATAATGGATTTTATGGATGGACGAACATCCTGAGCTAAGGTGCTGACTGACCATAAGAAGATCAACTGTCCAAAAATTAGACGTTTCATCGCCACTCCCAGGCTGCTTTTAATAGACTTAATCATGTTAGTGGCAATTTTGATGCCATTTTTCCATCTGTGAACAATCAGCTATAATCAGGCTTTCCTGAAGGAGATGTTATGAAAGTCAGTCGGAAAGAGGCAAAAGTGATTCGCAGTGCGATTCGTGAATGGCAGCAGTCTGGTTTGGTGGATGAATCTCTTGCCTCGAGGCTTGATCAAAATGTGGAAGTCATGTTGTTTGATTGGAAAAAACTCGCCAAATACTCTTTCTGGATAGCAGTCTTATGTTTTCTTGGCTCTTTTTTTGGGCTATTTGCTATTGCTGGTTTTATGAGTCTGGTTGAAGCTTTCATGGAATGGCCTTATTGGTTAAAATTTCTTTTTTTTCTTTCGGCTTCAACAGTCATCTTTCGAATCGGTTATCTATTGCAAAAGCAATCTCCTGAAAAACTCTATCGCAATGAAGCCGTGATGTTAATCGGAGCGATTTCTACCTTGGGTGTGGTTTACCAACTTGGTCAGCTCCTGAATCAGAATACAGGGCACTTCAGTGTTCTTATTCTCCTGGCCTGTCTGTCTTATGGGGTGCTGGGATTTGTTTTACGCTCTCCTCTGATTTGGTTATTTTCTCTGATCAGTTTTGGCAGTTGGATGGGGGCAGAGACGGGTTATCTTTCCGGGTGGGGAGCATACTATTTGGGCATGAATTATCCTCTACGTTTTGCTTTCTTAGGAGTAGTCATGGTTCTGGGCACATTGAGTTTAGAAAAAGTAGAACCCTTTAAAATGTTTTTTAAAACCACTTTGGTCATGGGACTTTTAGATCTTTTTCTTTCCCTTTGGATCATGTCCATTTTTGGTAACTACGGTGATATAAATCAGTGGAAAGTGTCCGGGCCGATGGAGCTTCTTCAGTGGTCCGTTCTTTTCGGAGTGGCAGCCTTAGGTGCCATTTTTCACGGATTGAAATTTGACAACGGGGCCATGCGGGGCTTTGGGATAACGTTTCTCTTTATCAACCTTTATACTCGGTATTTTGAATACTTTTGGGATAGCTCCAATAAAACGATTTTCTTTGGGATTTTGGGTCTTAGCTTTTGGGTGGTAGGTTCAAAAGCCGAAAAAATCTGGAATCTGGGGAAAGGCAGTCACTTATTTAAGTGAGAATCATTGTCTAAAAAATAATCAGTTGGTGTGAATTTTTCACAAGTCCATTCAAAGGCGAATAAATTAGGCCATGATCTGTTTATGAAAACAATTCTTTTCGCCTTCATTCAGTTATTTCTCCTTCACTCAGTTTGGGCCAGCTCGGGAGAGCAAGTCTTACTGGATCAGCACTATGGTCCTCACGAGAGACAAATTTTCGATCTCTGGATTCCTCAATCGATCAAGAAAACTCCACTTGTGATTTATATCCACGGTGGTGGATTTGTTATGGGCAGTAAAGATGAGATTCGTACCAATAAAATTATTAAAAAGTACATGGATGCAAAGATTGCTTTCGCAGCAATTAATTATCGATATCTTAAGCATACGGCACTTCAAAATATCATGCGTGAAGACATAGCAGGTTTTGTTCAGTTTATGCGTTATCATGCCAAAGAATTCAATATTGATAAGAAACTTATCCTTTCACATGGGTTTAGTGCAGGGGGCAGTTCAAGTCTGTGGCTAGGAACCCATGATGATATTGCAGATCCCGATCACGTTGACCCTATGAAAAGAGAATCTTCTCGCGTCCTCGCCATTGGTCATCTTTCGGCTCAGGTTTCCTATGACTTCATAGATTGGTTTACCTATTTTGGTCGTGATAAAGTGGAGAAGTTTTTAGGGGATCAGGTATGGACTCGCTACCATCTCTCTTGCTTAGAGGATCTGTATACGGATGAAGGGAAAGCGATTCGTCAGGACTTAGATAGTTATGAAAATATGGATGAACATGATGCCCCAATGCTTTTATGGAATGGTCTTTTAGACATAGAAAGTACGACTGCCAATCATTTTATGCACAGTCCACGTCATGCCAAGCTACTCTACGCCCGGGCGAGCAAAGTCGGTTTAGAGGCCAAGCTTTTATTAGATGGAAATAAAGTCATCAAATATGACGTTTTAGGGGAAGCGTTTAAGTTTTTCCAAGAGCGAATTAAAATGGCAAATAAAAAGAAGTTTATACTTTTTTAGATCTATCAGCGATTGTTTTTTTCGATCACCCAATACGCCGGCCTCATTTGATTAAAGGATTCAAATGAATATCTGGCCTCGGGATTCACTCCTGGCCTTATATCGGATAGTCGCCAGGAAAGAGCTTGTTCAAAGCCACATTCTTTAGCTTCTTGGATGAAATTGATTGTCGTTTTTAATTGCAATTGATCATCATAACGATGAGTAAGAAAAGCCTGGCCAAATTCACCAAGAATCAACGGTTTCTTCTTCTGAGCGGCATAGCTTTTGAAGTGAGAGCAACGTAGGATTTCTCCACGGTCATCGTAGGCGTGAAAATCAAAATAGTCAGCACAGCTCAGCGGACCTTTGTCACTTAAAATATTAAGTGGATGAATGACGAGAGGATGAATTCTCAAAGAAAAAGTCACTGGAGTTGATTTAAAGGCCTCGATGGACTGAATAAACTCACGCCACTGACAAAGCATACGCTTGGCCCCTGACCAACCCCCATCAAATCCAAAACGATTCACAATAGCATCCATTTCATTACTAAGATCAATTCTTTCAATGACGGCAGAGAGCTTCTCGTCTTGAATGTGTTGAAGCAGGGGAGCGATGACCACTTTCAAGAAATTGGCACCACCTTCAGACTGATAAATTGATCTCAGCTTTTTGAGGCTCGTTCGATCCAGCTGATCAGGTCGGTAGGCCTGAGCATCGAGGAAGGTCATATAGACTTTGATATTGTGGGACTGTGCAATTCGAAGAGTCTGAATCACGTTGCGGATATACTCCGGTTTGAGGCCTACAATTTTTTCATCTTTCCATTCCAGCATCGGAAAATTAGAAGATTCAAAAAACCAAAGTCGCAAGGTCTTTGCATGGGCCTCTTGAGTCAGTCGCATAATTCTTTCGACTTCGGCCTCATCAAAGTGTGAATCTAAGTACTGCATGCCATAATTGTTATGAAACCAGGCCTGATTGAAGCCTACGTTGAAGGCGTAAGAGTACACCGTTGAACTCAATACTGATAAAAAAAGACAAGTTTTAAGGAGAAGATTCTTCATCTTAAAACTATTTAAAGGCCTAATTGAATTCTTGTAAACCAACGGTCAGCTAAGGAAAAATTTAGTCGTTTTTGCTACGTTTGGTGCTGATCAGAATTGTTTCTGCAAAAAGTGCCGTGAACATGGCAAAAAGGGCAGTGCCCGTTAACATTAAAAGAATGCCCAGTAACTTACCTTGAAAAGTGACGGGAGTGATGTCTCCATAGCCCGTTGTCGTAGCAGTGGAAAAGCCCCACCAGAGAGCGTCAATGAAAGATAGCAGCTTGGGATTTTCACGTGCTTCGATGAAATAGAATATCAGACTAAATAAACCAATTAATCCATTACCTAGAAAAGTGAGCAAAATAAAGGGAGCGCTGGTCATCAGCATTCTCACATCAACAATAAAAGTCTTGAGAGAAACGAATATAAACTGTGTCGACTTACTTTTTTTTGTCATCCTCATCTCAGCGATAGAAAGAGAGTGGATAGACCTGGATCGTTTCTGGTTGATGGATCATATCGACAAGATAAGCAAGAAGATCATTGGTTGTAACAATCCCACTGACTTTTCCAAAATCATTTTCTACCACCAGTGCCGATACTTTTTGCTTTAGCATCACTTCTGCCACCTGGTCGATGGGTGTTCGCTCGGCCACGGTATAAACAGGCCAATTCATAAAGTCTGAAACTTTGAGATCATCTGCGAGATGTATCTCTTGTTGAAACTCACTGATCTTTCGACTCATCATGGCCCTTTGAATATCTCGATCACTCAAGATACCAACCAAGGTTCCTGTTGGACTTAGCACAGGTAGATGGCGAATATCTTTTTCTCTCATCACTTTATAGGCCTCAAGCAGGGTTTGGTCGGGGCCTATTGTAATGACTTTTTTATGCATGACATTTTTTGTGGTTTTCATCACATCTCCTTTGACTCATTTAATTTTGTCATGCAGGCCTGATGTGTGAACATGATATATATCATCTCTGGACACCTTCATGATCATGTTGCGATAGAGGATATGAATGCTCTAATGAAACTCATCTTAAAAGGAGATTCGTATGAAAAAAAATATTCACCCCATTGAAAGAGCTTTTAGAATTATTTTAGGAGTCGGGATGGTTTCGTTTGCGATCTTGGGTCCAGAAAATCACTGGTTTTACTTTGGTTTTCTTCCTCTCATCACTGGGTTATTGGGTTGGTGTCCTCCTTACCAATTCATCGGATATTCTTCTTGTGTAGTCAAAAACAAGAAACCTCATGTCCATCAGTCTCATACTCATTTAGGTTAGTGTCGAGATTTGTTAAAAATGTGAGTTTCAGTATGTGGCGCCCCTTTCCTGTAAGGGGCGTTCTTATTTTTTGAAGGATGTTTTTGTTTTGGTTTGGAGCTTAGTTTGGGATTCTTCAAAAATGGGTTGTTGAAAATCGGTGAGTGTCTGAGCTGTTTTAAATCATCTTTCGTCGGGCAGCTATTAAGCACTTCTCCAACTAGATTTAATATTTTTTTTAGCATTTTAGTAATGATCATAAAATAAAAGGCCCGATTCTGAGACCGGGCCGTTGGGTTTTATCGATTAATGATGGAGTTTATAGATCGCCCCTCTAGTGTTCTCACAAACAACAGTATTTGATTAAATTTAAATTTTGAAGTCTCAAATTTAATCGGAATCTCAATTCTTTCTGCTTTTTCAGGGCAATCAGAAGAAATCTTTTTCATGATAGGGAGAATCGATAAAGTATCTTTGTCATTTGAAAGATAAGTGACTTTATCAATCACGAGACAGGGACTGGGAGACTGGGCCACGAGTATGGCATCCCCAGAAGCTCCTCCTGTGAAGCCTGTTTCTACGTAGTCAACTTTAGCATAAATATTATCATCAATGCTTTGTGAGTTTGCGATCGTAATATTGAGGCTTTCTTTTTGCTCGTATTTCCCACCTTCATTGACAATCACTTTGTATGGACCACCTTGAAGGCTTCCAATGCTCACAGATTCAGAAAAGGGGATTCGAAGAGGTTCACATTTTGTGTAGTATGGATTGTCCATTGATAAAGACGTTACGTTGATATTGATGACGTCACCTTTCACTTTGACGTCATAGCTGTTTCGAGTGAAGCAAGGGTTGGGAAATTTACCAGTGACGATAACTTCCACATGGTCATTGTTGTCAAAACCGTTTGGAATAAAAATGTGGTCAACTGGAGCTTCAACCACCTCAGCTGCCAAAACACTAAAAGATAAACTTAAACCTGCTGCCAAAAGCACTAATCGTGCATTCATAAATCCTCCCTGGATTATTTATGCCGTGACCTTATCTCTCCCTCCATGATCCCAACCTAAGATAGATTCTGATCTCGGATGATAATTGTCAGACTTCTAGCTCTTGTTTAGCCCCGTTTAGGCAGTGCGTAGAAGGGTTGTTGTAGATAAAGTCCTAGCTTTGCAGTTAGAATGGGAGACGTATTTCCTAACTTAAATCATCTTTTTCACAGGAGTTGCTATGGACGTTGGTCTGTTTACTGAAGAAGGTCTCGTGATGATCCTTAGATGGATCCATTTCTTTTCAGGTGTTGCTTGGATTGGTCACCTTTATTACTTTAATTTTGTTCAAGGTGCCTTTCTTGCAGAAGTTGATGCTCCTGTAAAAAACGTCGCCCTCGCTAAATTAGCTCCAAAGGCCCTGTGGTGGTTCCGTTGGGGAGCGATGGGAACATTCCTTTCAGGTGTGGCGATGCTGGCACTTGCTGGTAAAGACCTTGGGGCAGATTTCATGAAAACTCCTTACGGTATTTTCATTTCTATCGGTGCTCTTCTTGGAACACTTATGTTCCTTAACGTATGGCTTGTGATTTGGCCTAAACAGAAAGTGATTGTTGCTTCAGCTCTTTCTGTGATCAATGGTGGTCAAGCAAACCCTGAAGCCGCTAAGCTTGGTCCTCAGGCCCTCCTTGCTTCAAGAACAAACGTTATGTTCTCTATGCCTATGCTTTTCTTTATGGGAGCTTGTCGCCATCTTCCACTTAATATCCCTGAGAACTTCTCAGCTGGTTTAGTGATGGGTGTTGTGACACTTCTTATTCTTGCCCTCGAAGTGAATGCTCTTAAAGGTAAACTAGGACCTTTGACGACTGTAAAAGGTGTCATCCACTGCGGTCTTGGTCTTTTAGTTGTTCTTTATGGCCTAGTTGAGGCGCTTGTTTAATGCTGAACCGAATTTTTTTGGGAGCTCTTATGAGCTCCCTTTTTATTTTCTCTGCTTTTGCTGATCAGGCGCTACTTGATAAAGGCAAGCGTTTGTATATGTCCAACTGTATTCAGTGCCATAATCGAGATCCCAACCTCAAGGGAAGCCTGGGCCCTGAGATGGTGGATGCGCCTCTGGAAGTGATGGTGTCTAAGGTGATGACTGGTGTTTATCCCGCCAAATTACCGGCCGGATTTATTCCGAAAAGAAAAACCAGTGCCATGAGAAAACTTCCTCATCTGCAAAAAGATATCCCAGCAATTCATGCCTGGCTTCAGTCTGTTAAGAAAAAGAAATAATTAGAAACCTAAGATATCAACGTAGGTAATGCCCTTCGCAAGAGAAGAGTTGGATTTCGCGCGCTGCCCTTTGATCATGATTTTCTTGTTGTTGAAAAGATCTTTAAGCTGGGTTCGAGAAATATTCTTAAGATTTTCATTCTCATCCTGATCTCTTAGGGCGTTCAAAAGGACGTTGTCCATTCTCGATTCTGGATTGGCCAGATCAAGAGTGATTCGGTGAGAGTTCGCAGGTTGAGCAGGAATGTTGGTGTTCATAAATTTATCCTTTGAAGTCAGTTTCTATAACACTTCTCATTGAATTCCTATAGTGGAGGTATTTTTTATAGGGAAAGGTGTGCTATTCTAATGTCCTATGAAACTCTGGTCTTTACTTCTCATTCTGATATCTCCGTGGGTGTGGTCATCCACCTATAATTCTCAGCTTATTTTGAAGCAGGTGAACCCAGATGGGGAGACTTTCACCTTTTTACGTGCCGGTGAGGGGGAGCCACCTTGGAATGGATTAATCATCAAGGATCCTACAACAAAGGTGATACTCTATCAGGCCGCCGTTTTAAAATGTAATACCTATGCCTGTGCAGCTGTGGTGATTAAAAATGCCAGTGGCCTAAAGTTAAGAGCGGATGAGAATTATATTTATTCAGTAAGTGAAACTCTCTTGAAGGCTCCCACCAATGAAGTCAAGCTTGAGGAGCCAAAGGCCGTCGCTGAAATCAAGACTGAAGAGAAAAAAGAAGAGAAAAAAGAAGAGAAAAAAGAACAGAAAAAGGAAGAGACCCCCTTGGCATTAGCACGCGCCATTTATAGCAGTTACGGCAGCCCTATCGGACCCGGAATTAAGCTTGGTTATGGCAAAAAAACTCCTCGCTTTTGGTATTTGTTTAACTACTCAAAAATTTCTAGCTCCGCTAAAAATGTCAGTCTTGATGGGCATCTTCTTTCCAGTTCTCTGAGCTTCAAGGTGCTTGAACTTAGTCCTGCCTTGGAAGTCAATGTATTGGGAGAATTAGGACTGGCCAAGGCCCATCTGGATTTTACCAAAGTCGATAAAGATGCCCCAGTAAAAGATGAGTTTACTTATTTTGGTGCTCTTGCCGGAGAGATAAAATATGATTGGGAACGTTTTTCTTTGGCGATGAAGTCAGGTCTCACAAAGACCGGTTTTGCTGGCTATTATAAAGGAACATACGGCAATTTTAATAACCCTTACGGAACCATTCTGATGTTTTTAGAATTGGGTGCGTACTATCGTTTTTAATCTCTACCAAGAGGACTTATGTCAGAACTTGTGAATCTTATTCTTCATCTCGACCAGCACCTCGTGCAATGGATTGCCCTGTTTGGGCCATGGTTTTATTTCATGATGTTCATGATTATTTTTTGTGAGACGGGTCTTGTGGTCACTCCCTTCTTACCAGGGGATTCGCTTTTATTTGCCTTAGGTGCTCTCTCGGCAATGGATAACGGACTTGATCTCTGGATTCTTCTGATCAGTTTAACGGTTGCAGGAATCTTGGGTGATACGGTGAATTACCATGTGGGTAAATACCTCGGGCCGAAAGTCTTTGATCAAGAGAGTCGCTTCTTTAAAAAAGAATATCTCACTCAAACTCAAGCTTTTTACGATCGATGGGGAAGCTTCACTGTCGTCGCTGCTCGCTTTGCTCCGATCGCTCGAACCTTCGCCCCATTCGTGGCAGGGATCGGATCCATGAATTATAAGCGTTTTATCTCTTATAACATTGCTGGTGCGGTTGCCTGGGTTTTCACTTTCCTTTTGGCCGGCTATTTCTTTGGCAATCTTCCTGTCGTGAAGCGAAACTTTCACATAGTTATATTTGGAGTGATCTTTGTCTCAATTTTGCCTATGCTTGTGCCTTGGTTAAAAAGTAAGTTTGGTTCTCAAAAAGTTTAAGAAGCATTAAACTCTGAGGATGAAAGAAGCACTTATCATCCTCGGAGATCAACTCTGTCCTACCTCTACCTACAAAAGCTATAAATCCTCTGAGGTCTTTATGGCCGAAGATATGGGGCTATGTACTCATTTTAACTACCATAAGCACAAACTGATTTTCTTTTTATCCGCCATGCGAACTTACGCCGAAGAGCTTCGCCAAGAAGGATTTAAGCTTCACTATCAAGAACTTTCTGAGCGTCCGTTTTGTGAGCGTCTAGAATCGTTTTTGATCAAAAATAAAATCACTCAAGTGAAAATGGGGGAGATTCAAGACAAGTTTTTTGAGCAAGAGTTAATGGCCCTCTTTGAAAAATTAAAAATAAAACTTGAGATCATTGAGACTCCGACTTTTCTGTCTTCGCGAGAAAATTTTAAAGGGTATCTTTTTTATCAACCGAAACCTTTTATGAAAACGTTTTATGAGCGAGAGAGAAAACGCTTAAAGATTTTACTGGATGATAAAGGCAAACCCCTTGGGGGCCAGTGGAGCTTTGATACAGACAATCGCAAAAAAGCCCCAAAAAACTTAACGAACGTAGAGCCCCTACTTTTTCCAGAAACACCGATTGTTAGTTCTGTAAAAAAACTAGTGGATGAAAAATTTCCTCTTCATCCTGGTGTGAGCGATAATTTTTGGTTACCCGTTTCTCGCCAAGAATCTCTCCGAAGCCTAAAGCATTTTTTAGATCATCACCTGAAAGATTTTGGCGCCTATCAGGATGCCATCACGGATCGTACTCCTTTCATGTATCACTCTCTTCTTTCCCCTATGATCAATGCGGGCATTTTAACTCCCGATGAAGTGATCAAGGCTGCGATCGCCAAGTACAAGGCTTCGGATATTCCGCTTGCTTCTTTGGAAGGGTTTATCCGCCAGGTGATGGGATGGAGAGAATTTGTTCGCGGGGTTTATCAGAATTTTTCAGATGTTCAAGAATCAAAGAACTTTTTTAATAACCAGCGCCGCCTGACCAAAGACTGGTATGAAGGCACCACAGGTTTACCGCCAGTGGACGACGCCATCAAGAAAGCCCAGGATTTTGGCTATTGCCATCATATCGAGCGCTTGATGGTGCTCTCCAATGTGATGCTACTTTCTGAATTTCATCCTCATGAAGTCCATCGTTGGTTTATGGAGATGTTTGTGGATAGTGCCGACTGGGTGATGGGCCCGAATGTGTATGGCATGGGACAGTTTTCGGATGGTGGAGTGTTTGCTACGAAACCTTATATCTCTGGCAGTAACTATATTTTGAAAATGTCGGATTATAAAAAAGGTGAGTGGTGTGATGTTTGGGATGGTCTTTTTTGGCGCTTCATTGGCAAGCATCGTGAGTTCTTCGCCAAGCAATACCGCCTAAGTTTTATGGTGGTGACACTTGATAAAATGGATCAGCAGAAAAAAACGAGACTTTTGGGAGCCGCTGAAGAATTTTTAGCGGATAAAACGATTGCAGGACATTAATGTTGTTTGGTTCAAAAGAGATCTCAGACTTTCGGATCATGAGCCCCTGTTTAGGGCGCAGAAATCGAAACTTCCCACCATTTGTTTTTATTGCTTTGAGCCTGAGTTAGAAAATTACTACGACTGGGATCAGCGGCATGCTCGCTTTGTCCGTCAATCGCTGGATGAGATGAAGGAGATAATTCCTCTCTTGATTACGCGAGATAATGTCATCAATGTTTTAAAAATCATTTCTGAGAATTACAAAATCAATCATCTTTTTTCTTATCAAGAGACGGGAGTCGCCCCAACTTACAAGCGTGATAAGGATGTGGCCAAGTGGTGCAAAAATCAAAACATCAAATGGAAGCAATTCCAGTCCAATGGAGTGGTGAGGGCCCTTAAGCGGCAGGATCAATGGGAGCGCCTTTGGACGAAGCACATGCATCAGCTGCCTTTTCAAAATGATCTTTCAAAAATCACTTTCATCGATCCTCATGGCTTCGGTGATTGGATCTCTCCATTGAGAGACGATATTTTAGACAATCCTTCCTCTTTTCAAATCGGGGGAGAGTCCCAGGCGCAAAAAATCTTAGAAGAGTTTTGCACCGAAAGAGTTTTTCTATATCTGGCCGGACTTTCAAAACCCGCTCAAGGGCGCTACACCTGCTCACGTCTTTCTCCCCACATCTCCTGGGGAAATATTTCCCTTCGCCAAGTGTTTCAGAAAACGAAGCTTCTTTTGGCCAAGCATCCAAGCAACAAATCGATTTTGCAATTTATGAATCGCCTAAAGTGGCACTGTCACTTTATTCAAAAATTTGAGCGCAATGAGGATCTGGAATTTCATAATCTCAACAAGAGTTTTGATCATCTGAGAACTCATCTGGATAAAACAAAGTTCCGTGCTTGGCGAGACGGGCAGACGGGTTATCCACTGGTGGATGCTTGCATGAGATGTGTGAAAGAAACGGGTTACCTCAATTTCAGGATGCGAGCGATGGTGGTTTCTTTTCTCACTCATCATTTGTGGCAGCCCTGGCAAGAAGGGGCAAAGTATCTGGCCCGACAATTTCTTGATTATGAACCTGGGATTCACTTCCCACAGTTTCAGATGCAGGCCGGGGTTACCGGCATTCACACGATCCGGATTTACAATCCTGTGAAGCAGTCTGAGGAGAAGGATGCCGATGCCGAATTTATCCGCGAATGGGTGCCGGAGCTTGCTTCTTTGCCGTCCCACCTGATCCATAGGCCATGGGACATGACCCCTATGGAAGAAGGTCTTTACGGGGTCGTTTTGGGCCAGCATTATCCTCAACCCATCGTTTCTCTTAAGGAAAGTATGCAAGAGGCCCGAGAATCCTTATGGGCCGTCAAAGAATCATCCAGACAGTCTTTTTAGGTGTCAATTTTTTAGACAGCACTTTTCAGTTTTACATTCATACCCTGTTTGTCACCCAGGAATTCTTTTTTTCTGATTTAATCAGCTCATCAAAGTCACGGGAAGGGATTTTTATGAAGCGTTATTTAATGATTTTTTTGATTCTGACTCAGATCGCTCATGCCGAGTCACCATGTGATATTAAACTTGGTCAGTCTCAAGGTGTGCGAGTGGTGGAGTTTTCCACTGATAATGTGATCCATTCCAAAATTCCTCTGCGAGAAGTCTCTGTGATGAGTTTAAAAGAAGAAATGACAAGCCTGCAAGATATGGGCATTTGTGAAGCCCAGGTGAGCAAAAAACGCTGTGTCCTGCGTTTTGAGCGCAAAGAGAAAGGACCGGAGATTGCCATGTTTCGTGGTGAAGATCGTTGGCTCAATTGGGGCCTCAATGGAAAAACGTCGGCGCAAAAGCTCGTGAGAATTCTTAAGCAGGCCGGGTTTTGCGTATGAAGAGAACGAAGTTACTTGCTTATGTGGTGAATTTTTTCTCTATGTCAGCAGTCGCCGCCGGATATGAGTGCCAGGTGAAGCTTTCGCATGTTGAAGATTTGAAACAAGTTATTGCCGAAAAAGTTTTGGTGATAGATCAGGGTCAGATTCGTTCTGGAAAGATGGGAACTCTTTATGTGGAGTCACTCAAAAAAAATAAAAGCACTAGATTGGATCTTAATGCTGTACTCTGTGGGTGGAAAGGAGAAGAGGATTTAAATCTGGTGGTCATTCGTAAAGAAGTAAAAAAAGATCAAATAAAATCCTCTCAGACCATTAGCGAGATCATTAATATTCAAGGAGAGAGTCAAAAAACCGCTTGGTTGGATTCTTATAAGCTTGATGTCAGCTGTAAGATCTTGTCTTAAGGGATACTGAAGATGCTAGAGTTACTCGGATTGAGCACACTCGGATTAAGGGTCTCAAGGTCAAATTTGTAATTGTTAATGATTGGTTGACTTGGCATAAAAGTAGAATCGTTACAAGCAGTGTCTGTGCCAAAGAGATTTGAAGATCCAAGATTATTTACTGAAGTCGTATTTCTCACAAAACAATAAGGCTCACCTTCAAGATTTAATTTATAATTTGATCCTATTGAGGTGGAGTTGACATTAAGATTAGATCCATTGAAAGTCCCTTCATAAAGTTTAGAGTTATCATTTACATTTAAAACATAGAGCTTTAGTGATTGAGACGTGTTGCTAGAGCTTGGATCAAAATCAGTGAAAAATTTTGAATTCGAGGCTGCAGTCATAGTTAGAGGGGCGGTAGAGGTTGATCCTACTGTTCCAGCAAGTGGGGAACCTGTATTGTCAGGTTGAATTTTGACCGACTTTAGATAATGAGTCGCCGCAGTCCCTGAGTTGATCCAAATTAAGTAATAGTCGTTCGCACTTGTCCCAGCTTGGGCCTTGACCAGCTTAAAGCTATTCATTGTTGTTCCTGCTTCAGGAGAATTTGTTGTTAATGTAGATACTGAAGACCAAGGGTTCGTTTGACCTCTGTCGTAGATGATTTTCTTGAAGTTAGTCGAGGTCACGAATGATCCATAAAGGACGATTTTTTTAGAAGAGTTCGTGCCTGAAGCTGCCGGATTATCATCAACAAGATCAAAAGGAATTGGTGTTGAGCTAGTCACAATGGGGTTAAAAGTGCCTGAAATATTTGTGTTATCTGAATTCTTCCAAACCGGTGTCCCATTCAAAGCATCCCAAACCATGGCATATATATAGTAAGATGGAGTTGTACCAGTTTGCTTCACGAATGCGAGAGTTATTTCTCCGGCATTATTCACGGTCACCTTAGGGATGAAAGGGATATTAGATCCTACTGCGAGTGAGTGAACCTGGGTCCCAGATGCCGTTTTACTCACAACTCTTAAGTCATGAGTGAGATTTGTGCCACTGATCTTATGAGACCACGCCCATACTCGATTCTGTCCATTTGGACTTTTGGCAAATGCCACTCTTTCTGAAACCGATTGTGAGCCAAGATATTTTTTCAGCAGAGGCTTCGTAAATATTTCACCGGCAGAGGATGATTGATTAAATTCTGCAGAATTTTCTGAATAAATTGCCCGTGAACCAACAAGCGAAAGACTTCTTTTGATCGTCTTGTCCACATAGATCGTATTTTGTTTAGAGGATTCAAATGAGTTATCAAAAATCTTGGCGTCACCGGAAGTACTGTCCGCTGTGAGTTGAGTGAAATTTGATTTCTTCTCAAGCTCAACGGCCGGAGTTGTATTACTTAATGTTGTCTCAATGGAGTATTTTTCAACGAGACTACTCGTGATAGATTCCGTGTTCCAGAAAAGAAGACTGCGTTCAACTGTTTTATCTGCAGTAATGGGGTCAATTTTCACATCTTTATCTTCGAGCATTCCAATCTTATGACTATCTTTGATTTTTAAAATGGATTTAACAACATAAGATCCTGATTTTAATTCTGAAATCGTGATTTTGTGAGTAAAGTAGCTGAAAGTTCCTGCGATGGCCGCAGGAATAGGATCAGATGCCGTCGCCGCTTCACTTTTTATTTTGAAAATTTTTAGCTGGCCATCCTCAAAAGTACTGACTGTGATAACTTTATTATCCAACTCAGAAAGAGTTGATGCTTCAAAAAGACCACCTAAAACTCCTGGCCCCAAAAGCTCCCGAGGCAAAGAAAGAAGACCAAAGTTTTTGATCTCACTCTGATCACTTTGAAAAACGCCGTACAAACTATCTGTGACCTTAGTCGTAATGTTCGATGTTGAATTCAGGATGAAAAAATCTTGATATCCCAACACTCCCAGCAACAATTCATGGGCCCGATAAGAAGGCTGATTCAGTGAATAGGACAGGGATTTTGTTGTTAGATTCGTTCCATCTAATTTAAGCTTAAGAGTTAGAAGACAAGGTGGACTGGCGCAAGCTGGAAAAGCTGCTTTTGTGAGTCGAATTCGAACATCTCCGTCTTTAATCGAGCAATTTACCGTTCCGGCGGATATTGTGGGAGATGTCCCAGATGCAAGAGCGATTGTAATGTTAGAAAGATGGGAGCTGTCGATATTGGTACAACTATCACCTGAAGAGACTGATTTAAATTTAAAATCTAGATCGGGTTCTACATATAAATCAGTCGCTGAACTACCAACGTTAGGAACAGATGGGAAATAGATACAAGGATTAGAGTTATTACAACGAAACTCCGGGAGAGAATCGGCGAATAATGTCTGGCCTCTCCTCGATTTATTATTGAGTAGAAATAAATTTACGCTTGATGAATTGTCTTTATAAAAAGAGTCAAACGTAGTGGGTGAGGCTGAAGCCCCGCTAAAAAATTCAAAGCGATTAGAAATTCGAGGAGTCGAATCGGCACAAGAGGTTTCAAAGAGTTCAATCAGTAAAGGCAGACCCGATTTCGTGATTTTACTCGATGGAGTTGTGGCAGTGTAGCCATCAGTTAGATCAAGACAAAAATGAAGCGGAGATGGTGTTGGTGCCTGTCCTGGAATCAAGACGGGGATAGAAACCATGGCCGACTTTGCGTGATTTTTAAAGTCGGGAGGAATATTCGAGTTGGTTGTACAGTAATCCAGACCTGTCGTACTACTGACCGCAGCAGAGGTGGAGAGATTCGTATAGAGAGTTCCGCATGTGGCGAGATTAAGATTGGCCGATCCATTAAATTCGCTAAGACTACAATCAGTGACATTCAAAGTTAAGTTCACTGTTTTTGTATCAGCATCTATCACCACATCACTTTGTAGTGCGCACTTTAGAGATCCGGTTAAATCATTTATACCCGAGCCAGAACCAGCCCAACCGATCGCTGCAAATGTCCAGGTGCCTTTGTCCAAGCTGACTTCGACTTGGTTAGTTGAGGCCGTGGCCGTGAATGGGACAGGGGCGGAGAAGAATTGGCCAGTGCTTGAGCGTCCATAGAAGACCAGCCCACCTTGGTAGCTATTGTTAGACAAAAGCATACCGCTCGACACTTGTAATGTTGTCACCGACTTCTGCGCCCCACAGGAGACAAGGGTCACTAGACCAAGTAAAAATAGAATAGTCGTAAGCGATCGCATGTCATTACTCCAGATGCTCTTAATTTTAGCATCCACCCCTTGACCTATCGGTATCTCAGAAAGAAGGTTGAGTGACCAAAGTCATTGATAAAAAACGCTTCTGGATGGAAAAAGTCAGCTAATTTCTCTTCATCATTTTCTCTGGGAGAAAAAAGACTTCACCTAAACATGCCAGTTTTAATAGGCAAAGATTTTTTAACTGATTGGATTTGATGGAGAAAAAAATCAAGCATTGAGCAAGAAACGAGAGTGAAAAACTAAAAGACTCTGCTTTTGAAACAGGTAATTTCTGCATCTTAGGGCCGCGATTGTTCCTGACCCCGCAGAGAGTATAATTTTAGAGCGAGGTGCTTCTCTATGAAATCTCTTTACATCACTCTTTTATCACTGCTAATGGTGGTCTCTAGTTTCGCTCAGTCTGGACCAAGCGATGCACCGAAGGTCGCTGTAGTCTCTATCTTACGTGGTGAGGTCGATGTTTTGCTTCTCGGGAAAACCATTAAATTGCAAAAAGATGAATGGATTAAAGAAGGATCAGTCGTTAAAACTGGTGAAAAAAGTTTTGTGAAGCTTGTTTTCATCGACAAATCTCAGATGAACATCGGTCCCAACTCTCAAATTAAAATTACTAAGTTTGAGGGAAGTGAGTCGGGGATTATTGATCTCGTGAAAGGGAAAATTCGCTCCCAAGTTTCTAAAGATTATCTGCAGATGAAGGATAAAGATAAAAGTAAAATTTTTATCAAGACTCCGAATGCGGTCATGGGGATTCGAGGAACAGATTTCATGATCTCAGCTTCAGACAAAGCGACCTCTGCCATTCTGTTCGAGGGGAGTGTCGTCTTTGCTAAAAATGAAAATATGCGTGAAAACTCAACAGAACGTCTGGAAGAGATGGTGAATCAAGGAGTGCGGATTCATCCGGGTGAATTCTCGGTCGTTGAACAAAATCGAACTCGTCCTACTGAGCCTGCGATGTTGAATATTGAACAAAGAGAAATCTTAGAGAAAAGTGGTCACTTTGATTCTGAAAGACATCCTGGTAACTCTGGAACAGAAAAGCAAGAGGCCAAGTCAGTGGTCCCAGAAGGACTTAGTGGCGCAGCCGTGAGTAACAATTCAAATTCAATTAAAAATGAACTGGCCAGTGTCGCCGATGCAAGCACTCATAAGGCGCCTCCGAGCACAGAGAATCCAAATGGATTCGTTGATGGCGATAAAGTGAAGCCGGCCAATGGATCGTTTGTTCACCTTGAATCAGGCACCATTATTCCTCCAGGAGCGGGGAGTGTTCTAGATTCAAACACTAATGCTTATATTCCTGGCCCCGGTCAAGGCCAAGTCAGCACCACGGGAGAGTATGTCCCTCCAAAGAACGTAGAGATAACAAGCGATGGGAAAATCATGATCGCTTTTAAAGATGAAGCAGGTGCAATCAAGGTGCAAGAAATTCAAAAACCCATACCCACTGTGGGAGCGACGACTGTGAATCTTGCGAATGTGGCCCCGATTCTCGCCGACAACCCAGGGCTTGCTCAACCAGGATTGCCGGTGAGTAATGATATTCTCAATAAAAACTTTGTTCCTAACGGCTTAAACGATATGACCAATCTCCAAAGAAATAACTCCGGAGCGGGAACTCATAACGATGCCGTGATGAACTCGAAATCTAAAGTCATTATTATAGGAAACTAGAAATAGATGAAAGTTGCTCTGTTCTCGCTCATCTTGTTTATTTCCGCCATAGTCATGGCCCAAACCAACACAACCGAAATTAATAATGCATCTGAAAACTCGGCTTTTGCAGAAAGCTATAATCTCTATCAGCAGGGAAAATACTCGGCGACTATTGCTGAGCTTGATTTAATTTCGAAAAATCGGCCACAGGAGACAAGTAAGAGCTTTTTGGGATTGATTTCTTATTGGAAAGGTCTCTGCTACAACCGAACTAAAGATTATGAAAACGCCATTCTTGAATTCAGCAAGGCTCTGGGAATGGACTATTCCCCTCAAGACATCAACTATGAATACGGACAGGCCCTCTATGCTGCCGATAAATTGGCCGATGCGCGCTTACAGTTTCGCGAATCTTTGCGCAAGAAGTTTAAGCGGGGAGTTTCGCTCTATTACATCGCTTTTCTTTCCAATGCGCTTGGAGAGAGAAAAAAAGCCGTGAGCTTTTATAAGGCGATTGATAAATTAGATGAAGATGAGGCCAAAGAAGTTAAGCAGGCCGCCGAGATGCAAATTGCTGATATTTATTTGGAACAGATAGAAAAACATCCTGATGCTTTTCGCTCCGTGGAGAACATCATCATCCCTCAGTACAAATCGGCATATAACATTGATAAAGAGTCTCCTTTATCCCATGAAATTCAAAAAAAGATTCGTGATCTTCAATCTAAATACGACCTCATACTTTTCAAGTTGCGCAATGGTCGTCCTACCTTGATACCACCTTATTTTTTAAGGCTGGCCAATGAGTATGGAGCAGATTCAAACGTCATCTTCTCGCCAAAAGAACAAGAGGTCACATCCTCACAGAAAGCCTCTCAGTTTAATAAGACAGATGTGATTGGCCGTTATACATTCTATTTACACGACATCATGAGTATTTCACCCGAATTCCGCTTCAACTACACCCGCTATATGAATAGAGTGCCTGAAATATATCGCAACGATAACTATCTTATGGCCCCTGCTATTCGTACCGCCTATGAACATAAGCTGTGGAAAAAACCGGCTTCCGTGTTGTTTGACTATGACTTCAATGAAATCAAAAGAGATATCAATTCACAGCAAAAGCTAGAATTCGCCTCTCAGTCCCATACTTTAATGCTGGGTGAGCGGTTCAATTACTTTAACTGGGGTGAGACCATCGTCCGGCTTAGACGAAGAATCTTTAATAGTTATTCCGATATGGCCGACTCCACGACCACAAGTATTGTGGTGGAACAGATTCGGAACCTCAATTTCAATACACTTTTGTTTTATGCCAGCTATGACATGATGCGAGTCCGCGATAATTATTATGATACAAATGCCATGACGTTCAGAGCTGATTATATTTTCTCTCGCTACCGTGATTATTTTACTCCCAGTATTGGTCTTGGTCTCACTCGGACCAATCCCTATAATAATTCGGCCAGGGGAACGGAGTATCTTGTAAATCCCACGGCTCGTCTCTCTAAGACTTTTCAAAAGAGCTGGCGGGCCAATCTTAAATTTGATTATCAAGACTACAATTCGGAAGATAAGGTCAACTATGCTTATCGAAAGTATATTTATAGTTTTGAGTTAGAATATCTCTTTTAGGTCAGCGGAAGTTCAATAATAAAGTGACTGCCATGGGCCTCTTCACTTTCCGCCCAGATTCTCCCACCATGTTTGGCAATAATGTGCTTTACTATCGAAAGACCTAGACCGGTTCCACGGGATGATTCTCGAGAAGAGTCGACGCGGTAAAAACGCTCAAAAATTCTTTGTAAATGTTCTTTAGGAATGCCTGGCCCATTATCAGCAACAACAAGATAAGCCTTTTGATCCTTGGCAAACGTGGAGACTTTAATCGCGATATCTTCCCCTGAGTACTTACATGAGTTATCAATCAAGTTGGTTAAGACCTGTTCCATCAAGCGAGAGTCACCCTTAATCATGGGCAATTGAATGTCGCTTGTGACCTCAATTCTCTTGGCCGGATAATTCGTTTTCATATTTCCAGCGATAGAGGCAATAAGACTGCTGATATCAAAATCCTCACTCTTCATGATGTCTTTAGACTCAATCACAGAAAGGTTAAGGAGATCATTAAAAAGTGAAATCATGCGCTCAGTATTGGCCACAATCTTATCCATAAACATATGTAAGCTTGGGTCAATTTTAGATTTCTGGGATTCAAGGAGTTGCGTGTAGCCTTTAATAGAGGTGAGGGGGGTTCGAATTTCATGAGAGACATTGGCGACAAAATCGACTCGCATTTTTTCTGATCTTTTAAATTCTGTCACATCATAAAAAACTCCCAGAGCGCCACTAATTTTTCCCTCCGCATTTTTGAGTGGGGTCACCGTGAGATCAAAGAAACGATCCGGATGTTTAGAGGAAAGAAACTGAAGTCCCTTTAGGGCAACCGTCTGGCCATTGGAGAGGACTGAGCGAAAAGCCTCTAGAACCACTTCATCGGAAAAAGTATGCCAGAGTTTTTGAGTGATTTCCGCATATCCCATTGGGCGCATGAAATTGCGCTGAAAATTGGTATTATAAAAAAGGACTGTCTCATAAGGGTCAATGGCAATAATATCGTCATAAATAGATTCAAGAATGGCGGCGATCTTCTCGTTTTCAGTCTTTACTTTCGTCATCTGCGTTTTTAATTGCAGGTCGGCCTCAGTGAGGGCCTCTTCAATCCGTGACCATTCATCTTTTTTATAAAGGAGTTCCAGGTTTTTACTGAAGGGGAGATCGATTTTGAATTGCTGAACTTTATTTAAAACTCCACCCAGCGGCTTGGTGGCATGATAAAAGCACAAAAGAAAAATGATATAGCTGATGAGGGCAAAGGGAACGATCCGAAAAAAGATGACTCGATCGAAGCGAGACATATCGTCTTTGAGTGAGGTGATCGGGACAACTTTCCTGAGGATGAGTTGGTCATTAATTTTCAAAGCAGCAAACACTGCTTGAGTTCCAAAAAGTTCACTATGCCTGACTTGCGCTGAAAGCAGATCCTTACTGGCATTCAGAATCTCAGATTTTTCTTTTAAGGTCGTGCCAATCTTGCCCGGATAGGTATCACAAAGAATCACACCGTTTTGATCACTCAGTGTGTAGCGAGCATTTTCAGGGTGCATCCCTTGGCACCACTTGAGCCAATCAAGTTTTGAATTTTCTAAAGTCGTCTTTGTTGTTTTTAGGTTCTCTTCAATTTGAAGAGTCATTTGTGAAATGAGTCCGGCCTTGTAGGAGGTTCTGTAAAAGAAAAGAAAAAGAAAAATCGTCGGCAGAAAAATAAGAAACGAGAGCCTAGCGACTCGATAAAAATAAAACCAAGGGAATGTGGTTCTAGAGGACATCTTTAAATCTATAGCCGATACCTCGAATCGTTTCGATCATATTGGCCGCCTCAGCTAATTTTTTTCTTAATCCTGCAATGTGTGTATCAATTGTTCTTCCAGTGACAAAAATATTTTCACCCTGGATATTATTGATGAACTGTTCACGGGTAAACACATGGCCAGGTTTCTGAGCAAGGAGTATCAAAATTTTAAATTCTGTCGAAGTGAGAATGATTTCTTCCTGAGCGACAAAGACTCTACATTTGGCCGTCTCTATTTTAAGCAGTCCATAATCGAGGAGGTCAGATTCTTTTTTCTCCGACTGAGCAGTCCGTAGTTGGACCCGAACCCGGGCCTGTAAGACATTTAAGTCAAACGGCTTGGTGATATAATCATCTGCTCCAGCGTCCAGACCGGCGACAATGTTCTCGGCTTGAGTCAGGGCCGTGAGCATGATCACGGGAATTTCTTTGTATTTCGGTTGAGACTTTAACTTCTTAGTAAAATCTAATCCATTCATTGAACCTGGAAGCATCCAATCCACCAGGAAGAGGTCAATTATTTCCCCTCGCTCTAAAACAGAAGCCGCCTTGTCAGCACTTTCAACTCCTATGACGGAGTGGCCCTCAGATTTCAACTGAAATGATATGAGATCACGAATGTCTTGCTCGTCTTCAATTACAAGGATTTGGGCTTTTTTCATGATTCTTTATATAGCAGAACCCTACTAAGACGGAAGGTTAAGATTTAGTTAATCCAGAAGAGCTCTGTGTCATTTCAAGACTTTAGTTTGACTTTGATTCCTAACACGTTAAAATTTTTGGCAAATGAATAAGCTATTTATACTCCTTCTTTTGGGAAGTTGCTCTTTTTTAAAGCAAGCCCCTTCGTTATCTGAAACGGCCAAAGAACTTCCAGAATGGGTCTACAGTCCTTATTCGAGTTGTTCTGAAGCCTCTGAACTTTGTGCCACTGGTGAAGGGAAAAATTTCGCTTTAGCTGATGCCGAGGCCAGGGCGAATCTTGCAAGCATTTTTGAAGTCAAGGTTCAGTCAGAGTTTAGTTCGACGACAACATCTTCGACTCAAGGTTTTCCTTTTCAGGCCGCGGTTCGAGAAGAGGTCCAGAAATCCATTCGAGAGTCTGTTGATCAGGTCCTTGAAACTGTTCAGATCAAAAATCATTATCGTAAACAAGGTTTGTCCTATGCTCTGGCTTCACTCGATCGAATCAAGGCGAGTGAGCTTTTGGGTAATCGTTTAAGCAAAGTGGACCATGAGCTTGAAATCGTTTGGGATAATCATCAGCGCACGAACTTACGGCGAATTGTAAAACTATTTATGGAGCGAGAACGTTTAAACGAGCGCTACTCACTGGTAGCCCAAGGTGGGCGTGATTCTAAAGTCAGTTGGCAGCAAATCATCAAATGGCGTGAATCAAAACCCAAAGAAGAACCACTTCTTCTTAAAGTTGGCCAAGCACCGGAATGGATCATCGAAAAAATGAGTGAGCTTCTTTCTGAGGCTGGCTTTCGCTTATCCAAATCAGAAGCGAATAAAATTGTCGTGATCCAGGTGGATAGCATTAAAGAATTTTTAAATGTGAATGGGTTTGAAAAATATACTTTCACTTTATCACTTTCGAGCATCGTTAATGGTGAGAAAAAGAGATCCCTCTCAACTTCCGAGACCGTCACTGGTAGAACTCAAGCCGATGCCCTGTTAAAAGTGAAAGCAAGTTTTACTGATTACATTGAACAACATTTATCTGATTTACAATTAGATTGAGAAAAGGAGCTTTTATGACGAAATTATTGTCGATGCTGCTGGCCGTTTCGTTCCTCACAACGGCTTGCTCGAGCAAGAAAAAAGTTAAAGATGTAGACAACACAGCGACTATCGCTAGAGATTTCGAAGTTCGCGACGCTTCTTCAAACAACCGTCCAGGTTGGATTGAAGATGCTATGGTATGGGTAGAGCAAGAAAATATGGATGTTGAAAAATATCGTTATTTTTCTTTTGAAACTGAGCCAAAGGTGAATCGTGAAATTGCCTGTAACCTAGCTAAGGCCAATGTCCGATCAGACATAGCTGCAGAAATCACAACCTTCATTCAAAAGTCACTCGCTGCATCTGAAGAAGGGGCTCCAGCTATTGACCCAAATAATCCTAAAACACAGCCAATGAGAGAATTTGTTTCTAATACACTCGCTGAAAGAGTCCAGTCTCTCGTTCATGGGGCAGCTGTTATCAAAACTTATTGGGAAAAACGTAATTACCTTCAAAAAATGGGTTCAAAAAAAGATTTCGTTGGTTTCACTTGCGCCACACTTGTGCGTATGGAAACAGCTCGCCTTAAAGCGGCGATTGAAAAAGCCTCTGAGGATATCGTGAGTAAAACTGACGATCCTGAAACCAAAGAAAATGTAAAAAAAGCCCTGGATAAAATCGATGATGATTTTGTAAAAGCACGCAAAGGCGAAGTTTAAGGAGATCTATGAAATTTTTAATACCACTACTATCAGTTAGTTTACTTGTTGCTTCTTGTGGCAGCTTTAAAGCGAAACGAGTTGATGCAAATGAATCAGATGAAAAAGGTTTGGCGATCACAGATAATTGGATGAGTGCCGATACCACCCAGGCCGTGACCGACATCATTAAGCAAATGAGGGCCCATCCAGGTTTTTCAAAAATGAAAGCTCGCTTTGGCACACCAAAAGTTTTTATTGCTGAAGTTCAAAACCAAACCTCAGAAGCTTATTTCCCAATAGGTGATCTCAATGATGAAGTTCTTAATGAGCTTTCTCTCTCTGGTGAGTTTGAGCTTGTGGACCAGGCCGCTCGTGAGAAAATCTTAGGTGAAATCACTTACCAAAATGATGGAATGGTGGATCCTGC